>DQCH01000029.1 GCA_003545155.1 Candidatus Acetothermia bacterium | reverse complement strand
GTCCAGATGGTGAAGAAAGGGGCTTTCCAGTTTGATCGATTTTCTTTGATGTTTTGGATGTAGCTTTAAGGTATCAGTGGTCAGCTCTCAACCACAAGCGATCACAAATCCTTCAGTTTTCCTGAGGGCTGATAGCTGAGAACTGATCGCTGAAAGCTGACGGCTGATTTCCTACACCTTCGTCTGCTTCTCCACCTTGGCGTCTGAGTGCACCTCAAGCGACTCTTCGTATTCGACTGTGCCAATGTGACAACCGGGACCGATCTGGATGTGCTTACCGCGCACTATATCGGCGGTCGTGTACTCGAGGTAGATCTGGTCCCCCTCAATCTGGCTTGCTTGTAGTTCCGCTGCCCCACCGCCGGCAAGCATCTTTATCAGGCTGTCCAGAATAATGCCCTTCTGCTTGAAGCCGCCCCGGCGGACTTCAATTTTCTCCCCGCCGATTTCTTTTGCCTGGCAGCGTCCCCCTAAACGAACCTCGATCCGGTCGGCGGAGAGGAGCCCTTCGATGTGAAAGCCGCCGCTTGCCTTGAAGATATCCGCCTCAACGTCAGCTCCAACGCGCAGGACCCCGCTTACCTTTACGTACTCGGAAGCTATGCCACGAGCGACCTTAAAGGTTCCTGAGCACTTGAGTTCTTTTACCTCGGCCCGGCCATCAACGCGCGCGCTCCCGCTTACCCTCATCTCCTCAGCGATGATGGTATCAGTGAAGCTTGCGCTCCCCGAGGTGACAATTTGCGTTACCTGCGCTCGGCCTTGAATCTTTCCTGTGCCGGAGATCTTGAGTTCCTCGGCAATGAGGTCACCGGTGACCTTCCCTGCCCCGGAGATAGACACCCGATCGTAGGTGCCACCGCCGATCGTCCCCGCACCAGAGATTTTGACAGAGTTTTGCTTATCGTTCATCACTCCTCCTTTGCAAGGTCAAGCTTGATCCGTTCAAGAATGGTTCCCAGATCGACGGCTTGCACCACGTCGATCTCTGGATCGAATGTTGCCTTATCGGTAGCTACTATTGCCAAGCTGATCTCAGCCGAGATGCCAGCGGCGGAGAGGCGCTTGCGCAAAAGATACAAGACAAGCTTCTCCTCTCGTATTTGTTCGAATGGCTTTCTGGTAAGCGCCCTCTCAAGAGTCCTCCTGCTAAGATCCATCTCTTCATCTCTGGCTTTGCCCTCCAAGTGACGCAGGACTCCAAGACAGAGCGCCTCTTTCATGGAAAGCACTCCCTCTTCGTCCTTTTCAAGGCCACAGACCTCCACCAGGTGTTCGTCCAACCATCCCAGCTGTCGCAGCTTCGAGAAGGCGACCTCTAGCTTTGCGTTCACTCGCTTGGTGATAAGCATTGCCAGATCGTCCAAGGGATGGTCCTCCTTTAGGTCCTTGATCCGCTCGATTCGCTCGAGGATCTTCTCTTGTGGGAAGAAGGTCTCCTGCCCAGTGAAGGTCGAGCGGCGGATGAACCAGCTCTCCGGGATCAATCCTTTGCGCTTCCAGCGATAGAGCTGGCCATAGGAGATCCCCATCTCCTCGAGGACCTCCTTTTTCGAGATCAGTTTTTCCTCGTCCACACGTGCCTCCTTCTCCTTAGGAAACAACACACTGTTACGATGAGGTTTCCGGGATTTTTCTTTTGCGGAAAAAATAAAAAGCGTCCAGGGCGGACGAACGGTAGTCTTTCACCTGTTCTTGTTGTCGGTGCAATTTAAATATCCTCTTCCTCCTCGCCATTCTTAGCAGTTCCTCGTGTTTCACCTTTGCTAACCTCTCGATTTCGTAGGTCGATAAGTACACGTAACTCACCTCCTGAGTATTTGCCGAGTCAGTAGTATAACATAACACTGTTATGCTGTCAAGCCCCAGGAAGTCTTTTGGGATTTTCCTTTTGTGGAGCGGGTTTTATCGGTTAGTTACCCTGGCCGACCACGCTTACCGCATCGACAGCGATAGCGGGAGTGTTGAGCGTCCCGTGCACCCATCGTGCACTATCACTAAGAGCGATTAGGTGGTCCTTTAGCAGGTTGTAGGCATTTCCGGCGATCATCGTGTTCTTCACGCGGCCGACGATCTTCCCGTCCTCGATCTTGAACGCCACCGCCACGTTGTTGGAGAACTCCCCGGAAGCGATGTTTCCCTGTCCCAGCCCAAGGACAGCCTCTACCAGAAGTCCCTCCTCGATCCCGGCGATGATCCGCGCCTGAGGGGTTGCCCCTTCACCAACGATCACGTTGCTCATCCCCACCCCGGGGAGGCTGCGGAACCCACCGCCTCCGAAAAGACCCCCTTTGTACCCGTTTCCAGTCGGCTTTGCCCCGGCGAGGGCCGCGGTACGCAGGTCGTAGAGGAACCCTTGCAGGACACCGTCAGTCACGAGGGCTGTAGACGAAGTTGGGGTTCCCTCATCGTCAAACGCCCCGTTTCTCGGTCCTTTAAAGAATGTCCCGTCGTCTGCGATCGAGAGACGGGGGTCGAGTACGGTATCACCGATCCGCCCCTTTAAAGGGGAGGTTCCCAGGTAGACCGACTTACCGTTAAACCCGACGATGAGCGGAAGCAGTAGAGCTATTGCGCCATTGGGGGTAAATACCACGGGGAGCTTCCGCGATGGCGCGGGCACGATCGTCTTTCCAAGGCGCAATTGCTCTTCTAAGCGGTCGACCAGTTCCCCTGGTTTTAAATCTTTCAGGTGGCGCACTTGCGTCTCGTCATTTAGGAGGAAGATATCCCCTTCGCGTACTTTCTCAACCTCGATTGAGACAAAGACCGTAGTTCGCTCTTCTTCGAGCTTTAACCCGGAGGTGTTTTCAATTGCCACTTTCTCCACACTCTTCGCGATGGATACGTTAATCTCGGCTTGTGAATCTGCAGTGCGGATCCGGGCGATCGCTTCCTCTCCGATCTCGACCAGTGCCTCCTCGGAGACGTTGGCGACTGACGCGTCGTACACCTGCGGGGGTTTACTTTCCCTCTTGCTGGGGAAGGTGAATGAGACCTCCTCGCCAAAGGCGGCAGCAGCGATCGCCGCAGCGATCAACCCGGATAGGTCGTTCACATCGGTTGTAGTAGCAAAGCCGAGGCGGCCGTTGTCGATCACCCGTAGCGCTACCCCCTCAATCTGTTTATCCTTGATCGACTCAAGCTTTCCGGAGTGAAACTCGATGGGAGTGGTCCGACTACACAGGTGGAATAACTCAGCTTGGTCAACCTTTCCATCGAGCATTTTAAGCAGGGCGTCCATCACTTCCCTCCTATCGTTACGTTCTGGATTCGGATGTGTGGCGAGCCGTCCGTTACGGGAAGAGGAAACTGTCCACCTTTCCCGCATCCCCCGGATCCGCCGTAGAGCGTTTGATCGTCCCCGATCATGTCAATCGAC
>DQCH01000022.1 GCA_003545155.1 Candidatus Acetothermia bacterium | reverse complement strand
CGTGGGAACGAGCTTCGGGGAACTCCCCTCCGCTCTCTTTTTCAACCTTGATGAGCTTATGAGTTTTGGCACGGTCTTACAGGGGATGTGGGTCCCGGCCAGGTTCCTGGGGAGGCAGAAGCTCTACGGACGGCTTGCAATCGAGATTCCGTCTCCGAACAACGAGGTTTACAACCTTGCTAACCTGATGATGATCGACCGAACGCGTGGGCGCGCCTTCCTCGCCTGTGGAGCGAGTTGGAAAAGCCTCGATGAATTTGGTAAAACTGCCCCTAACATTGAGGCCGGAGTGGAAGCACTGTTCGACCTCTCCGCGATCGGCGGTCTCCTTGCAGCAAGAGCAGTGGTTGGCTATGCTACTCCGGTCCTAGGGGAAGGAATGGGGGTTTTTTACTTCGGTTTCTCTTTATAAGGCTAGAAGCTGAGGTGCGTAATGAAGGTACCGTGTCGATGGCTAGCTGAGTACGTTGATATCGAGGTGAGCAAGGAAGCGGTAGAGCGTCTCGCCGAACGTCTCACCCTGGCTGGCCTTGAGGTGGAGGGGATCACCCCTACAGGGAGGGTGCACGGGGCTGTGGTCGGCCGCGTCCTATCTCACCGTCCTCACCCCAACTCCGATCGCCTCTCCCTCTGCCTGGTCGATATTGGAACCGATGAGGTCGAGGTCGTCTGCGGAGCAGCGAACGTGGTGGCCGGAGAGACCGTCCCGGTAGTCACAGTTGGAGGAGAGCTTCCCGGAGGCTTAAAAGTCAAGGCCCGAAAGATCCGCGGCATCGCCTCGCATGGGATGATCTGTTCCAGGGCTGAGCTTGGTCTAGAGGAAAGTTCCAGCGGAATCTGGAACATCGAGACTGATCTGAAACTGGTTCCGGGGATCGAGCTGAACGATCTGTTAGAATTTGACGACTACGTTCTTGACGTGAAAGTGACCTCGAACCGGCCCGACTGCATGGGAATTTACGGGATCGCTCGTGAGGTTGCCGCGATCATAAACCAACCCTTGCGGCCGCTTGCGATCGATCTCTGTGAGTCCGAACCACCAACGGAAGAACTCTTCTCAATTGAGGTGGAAAATGCGACTGATACCCCTCGCTACGGCGTCCGCTTGATGAGCGATCTTATAACAGGACCTTCCCCCCTCCGCATGCAGCACCGCCTACTGAAAGCGGGGATGCGTCCCCTTCTAAATGTGGTCGATGTGACAAACTACGTGATGCTCGAACTCGGGCAACCGCTTCACCCGTTCGATGCCGATCTAGTAGCCAAGCGAATCTTGGTGCGCCGTGCACGCGCTGGAGAGCGCTTCCGCACCCTTGATGGGGTAGAGCGCTCTCTCTCAGAGGAGGTACTGATGATCACTGACTCCGATGGGGGACTGGCGATCGCAGGGGTGATGGGGGGTGAGCGGAGCGAGATTAAAGAGGGGACAACACGCGTCCTCCTCGAGGCGGCTGCCTTTGACCCGATCACTGTCCGTCACTCGGCGCGATCGGTTGGGATCCGCAGCGAGGCCTCACAACGCTTCGAGCGCGGTGTTGACCCAGAGGGAATCCCGCAGGCGGCGGCGCGCACGGCGCAGCTCCTGCAGGAGTTGACCGGCTGCCAGGTTCATCGGGGAATGGTCGATTCTCACCTAAAAGTGTGCAAGCGAGCGACAATCCGGCTTCGTCCTTCCCGGGTCAGGGCACTCCTCGGGATTGACCTTAACCGCTCACAGGTGACCGAGATCCTCAAGCGACTCAAGATCGAAGTTGCAGAGAGCGAAAATGATCTTATCGCAACTGTACCCACCTTCCGGGCCGACCTCACGCGCGAGGTTGACCTGATCGAAGAGGTCGGCCGCATCCACGGATACGACCGGCTTCCCTCCACTCCACCCCAGGCGCGCCTGCAGATGGGGAAAAAGGACCCAATGGAACTTTATAAGGACCGCGTGCGAACGATCCTCACCGGGCTTGGGTTAAGTGAGGTGGTGACTGAGGGGTTTGACAAGGCAAAGTGGCGGCGTGCCCTTTCTTTACCTGATGAAGACCTAGTTAGGATCCGCAACCCGATGATCAGTGCGCAGGGAGCACTGCGGGTGAGTCTCCTTCCAGGGATCCTCTCTGTGGTGGAGACAAACATCAATCACCACGTCGACGGAGGAATGCTGTTCGAGATAGGGCGGGTCTTCTTAAAGAACCGTGGAGAAGTAGAGTCCCTTGCTGGAGCGCTCTTCGGCCGAACCGGGATCCCTCTGCATGGAAAGGAGGAATTCGACCTTTTAACAACCAAGGGGATCCTCGCTAGCCTTAGCGCTTCGCTTAACTTAAAAGAGGTGCACGTCGCCTCCGATGAGGTTCCCTCTTTTCTCCATCCCGGGCGAGGGGGAAGGATCCTTCTTGACGCAGAGCCTATCGGCCTTCTCGGCGAGGTCGCCCTTAATATCTATGACCTTTTCCCTGCCTGTCCGCGGGTGATCCTATTCGAGCTCGATATTGAGAAGCTCTATCAGCGTGACAGAGGGTGGGGGGTGTTTAACCCGCTTCCTCGCTTCCCTGCCTGCAAGCGAGATCTCTGTCTCCTTGTGCCGATCAACCTGCCCGAAAAGGAGGTCCGCAAAGCGATCCGTACTGAGGCAGAGATCGAACACACCCTGTTGTACGACCTCTACCAGGGAGCACAGGTTGCTTCGGGATACAAGAGCCTCACTTACGAGGTTTCGTTGCGGGCGATGGACCGTACGTTGACCGACGAGGAGGTCGCTACAATCATCGCCCGTATCGAAAAGCGCCTGAAGAAACTCGGTGTCTCATTGCGGGTTTAAAGATGGGCTCCTCGCCGTTAAGTTGAGATAGATTGAGAGAAAAGCTTAAAGA
>DQCH01000052.1:2617-9800 GCA_003545155.1 Candidatus Acetothermia bacterium | reverse complement strand
AAGTATGCTCCTGGGCAACTGGTGCGTGTGTTCAAGAGCGTCACTGCTCGGGAGTTGTTCAAGAGGGTTCCCACGCTCAGAGAAGAGCTCTGGGGTGAAGAGTTCTGGACGGATGGATACTACGTTGGGAGTGTTAGTAAACGGGGAAACTGGGATGTGGTGGAGCAGTACATCAGAGCACAGGGGATGAAATCAGAGGAAGTACAGCTACGGCTTTTTTAGTTGCATACCCCCCTGCGCTCTTGGCGCAGGGTTCTTGATTACGTTAAACGTCGCTACCTTGAGAGCCATCGCTAACCCCGTGTCATTCTACCATGAGATCTCCCTGTAGCTCCATCCCGCGGGGTAGGGTTCTTTATGCCTACCACATTGCGATGGGAAAGTTAGGGACGTTAGATTCGTGATGGAGCAAGGTCGAGACGGAACTTGCGCAGTGTCGAGCCACCGATGAACTCGCGTAGGATCGAGTTTCCAGGGATGTGCTTCGAGGAGTATGGTACAAGCCAGGCAAGGAAGGCGAGGAGCCGCTCGGCCTCAATCCGCAGTTTTGGGTCCCTTACCTGCAACAGGAGTGGCTCGACGAGTGGTTTTAGCTCCGCCAACTCATAGACCAGAGCGGAGTTGAACATCACGTCGGCCTGTTCTTGGTAGGGGAAGATATTCTGCTTCTCCCCCTGGCGTACATCCTCCCACATAGCGAGGGTCGTTGCGGCACTGTAGCCACGATAGACCGCGTCGCGGACGATACGGCGGATGAGGCGCGTATCTGTGGTGGGAACGCGATTATGGCTGTCCAAGTTGAGCTGGGTTAGTGCAGAGACGAAGATGCGAAAGACCTCCTCTTCGGGGAGGTTTTCAAGCAGGTGTGGGTTTAAGCCGTGGATTCCCTCCACAATCAGGATTTGGTCACGCATAAGTCGTACTGTTGGTCCCTTCTCCCTCTTGCCGCTTTTGAAGTTGTAGTGGGGAAGGGTTACTTTCTCCCCGCTTAACAGTGCGCGTAGCTGTCCCTCGAAGAAGGGGATATCAAGGGCGGTGAGGGAATCGAAGTCGATTGTGCCACCGTTCCCCTTTCTCAGGCGCGCCCGTGGCAGGAAGTAGTCATCCATTGCCAATGGGTAAGGATGGATTCCGCCTGCGAGGAGCTGGACAGCCAGGCGCTTGGAAAAGGTTGTTTTCCCCGAGGAGGAAGGGCCGGCGATGAAGACGAGGCGGTGGTCTTCGTCGTGGCGTTTTGCGATGATAAAAGCGATCTCGGCGATCCTTTTTTCGTGCAGCGCCTCCGAGACGAGGATCACTTGCTCGATCCTCCCTGAGCGGACCGCCTCGTTCAACAAACCGGCGTCACGCACTCCCAGGACGTCCAACCACTCACCGTACTCGTTGAACACCTCTCGCAAGGCGGTGAACCTCTGCGGGGGGAGGAACTTCGTCGGATTCTCGTGGCGTGGAAAGCGAAGGATGAACCCTCCGGGGAAGGGCTCCAGGGCGAAAGTGTGCAGATACCTAGTAGAGGGGACCATGTACCCGTAGAAGTAATCGAGGAAACCGTTTAGGGAGTAAAGGTGAAGGTGATCCTCACCGAAGTCTTTAAGGAGGCGCACCTTGCTCTCTTCCCCCCGGGAGGCGAAGACTTTTCTCGCCTCATCTATGGTGTGATATTGGCGTTCGATCGGTTGGTCCTCCTGTACCATCCTTCGCATTTGCTCCTTGATACGGGAGAGTTCCTCGGTGGTAAACGGCTCCCTTCCCTTTACCTCGCAGAAGTAGCCGCCGTAGGGGACGGAATAGTCGATGAATAGCCGCGCTTCCGGGAATAGCTCGTAGGCTGCCACGATCAACAGAAAAGAAAGACTCCGGCAGTAGATTCTCATCCCGTCCGAATCGGAGAGGAAAATAGGGCTTGCCTCTACGTCCCGAGGCACCGGCCAGGCGAGCTCGCGCAGTTTCTCCCCGACGATCGCTGCCACCGGTAGATCCTGCCTGTTGGGAAACGCTGTGTTGAAGAACTCATGAAGTGGGGTGTCCTTCTCTGCCTCAAAGGCCCGGCCATCGGGCAAGCAGACTTGAACACTGTTTCTCGCTTCTGTTTGGCGGATTGGTGAATGCTCGCTTTGCATCTGATTCTACCTCGTTAGTGGGAAGCCCCACTCTATCATGTGAGTGAGGGGGTGTCAACATGGAAAAGCGATCAGCAGTAAGTGGTCAGCATTCAGCCAGCAGAAGACTGGTTTGCCTTTAGCTGATGGCTAACTATCAGTGGAAAGACGGTCTCTTTGAGCGCGCGTAGCGTGCGGTTGAGATCCTTAAGTACTCGGGCGGAAGAGGGTTTCTCGGCGTCTTTGTCGCGCAGGGTCATTGTCGTTACACCATAGGTCGCAGCTTGGGTCAGCCATTCCTGAGGGATCTTGTCGGGTAGCGCAGTATTGTTCATCCTTGCCCAGGCCAGGGTCCAGGCGCGCACGACGTTGCCGACATCGTATCCCCCACCGCCGAGGGCAAGCCACGGCTTTTTAAGCTCGTGGAAGAAGATTGCAAAGCGCTCGAACTGGCGCAGGCTCATCCCCAACGCGGCCACGCGGTCGCCGCGGAGGGCATCAGCACCGAGCTGGGTCACCAGGATATCGGGGTTATAGGCGTCGAGAAGGGGGCGGACCACATCGCTTAACACTAGTTGGTACACGTCATCGCGCGCTCCAGGCAGGAGGGGGACGTTCACCGCGTAGCCGCGGCCGGCCTTCTGGCCGATCTCATCGACAAACCCGCTCCCTGGGAAGATGGTGTGTCCACTCTGGTGGATGGAGATTGTCAGTACGCGATCTGTAGAGTAGAAAGCGTGCTGGACCCCGTCTCCGTGATGCGCATCGATGTCCACATACGCAATCCGTTTTTCGTCCGCGAGGAGGGCGTTGATGGCAAGGACAACATCGTTTACATGACAGAAGCCCGAGGCTTGGGAGGGCATGGCGTGGTGCAGCCCCCCTGACATATTAAACGCTATCTTCGCCCGCCCGGCAAGGATCTCCTTGGCGCAGTCGATCGATGCTCCGGCGACGAGCATCCCCCACTCGTACACCCCGGGGAAGACGGGGTTGTCACCGGTTCCCAACCCATGCGAGAAAAGGTTGGGAACCCACATTCCACCGTCGGCGAGGCGGAGGACCTCGAGATACCCTTCTGTGTGGAAGCTCTGCGCCTCCTCTTGCGTCGCTTCCCGCGGTTCGAGGGTGTAGACTGAGGTGGCACTCGTGAGTCCGTAGGCCTTTATCAGGTTGTAGGCCAAACCGAGGCGGTAGGTCTTGAATGGATGAAGTGGGCCGAAGTCAAAGCGAACCAACTTGCGCGGATCGATCAGACAGTTCATCGGTGAACTAACTCCTCCTTTCAGGTTGATAATACCTTTCCTGAGTGTGGTTTAACAACTGCTTGTATGAGTTGCCTTTGCTTTACATCTCCCGTTTACAGAGAGGGCGACGTTTGCGGGGGAGAAGGATGGTTTCCCACCGAGAGCGTCCGCATGCAGTTCAGAGGTTCCATATCCTCTTAAAATCGGATTCACTGAGCCCCCAAGGATCACAGCCGAGCGGGATGTAGCCCCTTTGGTCAGGATCGACCGCCGTCTCTGCCAGGGCATAGAGTTGACCACCGATCTTTAAAAAGCCTTGCGACATCCCGGTGGGACAGGTGACAGAGTCCGGGTAGGATGAGGAGACAGGGATCAGGGCCAGGACGTGATCCGGCATGTTGTCGTGGTTAGTGTCCACAAATGCCATTGCGGTGCCGTATCCCATGGCTCTTACGAGGCTCACGTACAGGATGGTTGTGTCTTCGCAATCGCCAATTCCATCGACCAGGGTCTCCAATGGATAAAGTGGGTACTCAAACCCCTCCGGATCCGGCGTATACTGGGTGACACCTTGCACGAAAGAAAGAGTGCACTCTACAAATGATTCGTAATTACCTTCTACTCTGTTTAACAGCGCTTGGGCCAGATCTTTAAGCGTCGGTTCGTCTAGTGGTTCCAATACGTAGTCGTCATAGTTGTAGTTGTCGACAAAGGACTGCCGTTGCCGATCGTGGTAATACTGATAGAGAGTTGTGGGTAGCAAGACATCCCAGTACTGAGGATCTTTTTGGTACTCCCACTCGTAGTGGCGAAGAAGGTATCCTTGTGGGACCTCTAAGGCGAGGATTTCAGCGGTTGAAGAGTCCTTTTCGCCACGATTGTCGAGGATACGCAATTCAACTGTGTAAGTGCCTGGTTCAGCGTAGGTGTGAGAGATGGTTGAGCCGGTTCCTGTTTTGCCGTCTCCGAAGTCCCAAATGATGGAGACGATGCGTCCATCCGGGTCATAGGAGTCGCTGGCATCGAACAGGACAGTAACAGGAGCGTATCGCTGATGGAGTGTAACGGAGAAACGTGCGACCGGAGGAGTATTAGACTCCGGCTGAAAGCAACCACTCAAAAGGAAGATAGCACCCAAGAGAAGAGCAGTTGGCAGAGACCACCTTGTCCTTCTCACCATTATCGAATGTCCCTCCACGATTGTGTTATCTTGCAGATCAAATTCTAAACAGGTGGAGTGGCATCATCAACGGCTGGACAAAACGCCGTTAGCATCGACCTTGAAGAGCCTACCCCGTTGACCCTTAATCTTATCTGTGCTACCATAGCTCCTGTTTGGGAGGGATGGGTATGTACATGATCATCGTGGGGGCAGGGAGCATCGGGACCAGCCTGATCGACATTGCCGTGAGGGAGAAGAACAACGTGGTGGTGATCGACGCAAGCCCGGATCGCGCTCGAGAGATCAGCAATAAATATGACATCACCGTTTTGAACGGAGATGCAACCTCGGCAGAGACTCTGCGCGAGGCAGGATCGGAGCGGGCCGATGCCCTGATCGCAACGACGAGCGATGACGCCGTCAACCTGATGGTCGTCTCCATCGCCGAGGATCTGAAGGTCCCGTCCATCGTTTCCGTAGTCAATGACAAGGAACACGCCGAGTTCTTCCGCAAGCTTGGAGCAAACGTGATGGAGAACCCGGAGGACGTGGTAGCAAACCACTTGTACAACGCGGTGAAGCGTCCCAAGGTGAAGGACTTCACCGTCCTCTCGCACGGGGATCAGATCTTCCGCCTCACGATAAATGAGGGGTCGCCGCTGGTGGGAAAATCCCTTGCTGAGAGTACCAAACGGGGAAGCCTTCCGCATTCCATCCATGTCATTACGTTCGAGCGCGAGGAGAAGAGAGAAATCCCCACCGGCGAGACGGTGATTGAGGTCGGGGACATTCTCACCCTCTTCTCTCTGGAGCGGGCCAGTGATGAGCTGGTCGAGAAACTCTCCGGATGAGACTTCCAGCCTTCCGTGTAAACGAGGACCTGCACATCATCTTGCGTGACCTTGGGCTACTCCTCCCCGTGGTAGGAGTCATGGCCCTCCTGTCGCTTGTTGTCCCGTTGGTCTTCCACGAGCCCTACGCCTTTCTTCCTTTTGGTATTACCGCTTTTGTCTCTTTCGTGCTGGGGGCCTGCCTGTATCTCCCGTTTCGCCACGCCGGCGAGACCAAGCTGCGCCACGGGATGATCATCGCCTCGTTCGGCTGGCTGCTGGTCGCCCTGTTGGGGGCGATCCCCTTTGTGCTGACCGCGCTGTTCGCGCAGCGTAGCGGGATCGGCTCGGAGACCCTCTACTATTTTAAGGACCCGGCGAGCGCCTTCTTCGAGGCAGTCTCCGGATACACCGGGACTGGGCTGACCATGGTGGCCCGTGCCGACCTGTTGCCACGGACACTTCAGTGGTGGCGGAGTTTCATGGAATGGGTGGGTGGGATGGGAGTTATCGTGTTCATGCTCGCGATCCTCGCCGGGCCACGCCCGGGCGCCGGAACCTACAGCCTCTACTACGCCGAGGCGCGGGGAGAGAAGATCCATCCAAGCATCCTCTCCACGCTGCGCACCATGTGGTGGATCTTCCTGCTTTATACCTTCATAAGTGTTGTCGCCCTGTGGGGGGCGGGGATGCCGATCTGGGAGGCGCTCAATCACGCCATGACTGGGATCTCCACCGGCGGATTCAGCGTCACCGCCAGCAGTATGGCCTCCTACAACAGTATCGCTATCGAGATTGTCCTCTTACCGATCATGCTCTTCGGCGCGATAAGCTTCGCCGTGCACTACGAACTGATGCGGGGGAAAGGAACGATTCTGTGGCATGATTTTCAGACCCGCTGGCTTATCATCATCCTGACGGTGGGAGTCCTCTTCCTCGCACTGGAGAACGGTTTGGCCTTAGGCCCCTTGCGCTCGCTGCGCTACTCGGCGTTTCAGTTTGTCTCGGCGATGACCTGCACCGGTTTCCAGACGGCGAACATCGGCTCCTGGAGTGCAACGGCAAAGCTTCTCCTTGCCGGTGGGATGTTCTTCGGCGGGGCGGCCGGATCGACCGCCGGCGGGATCAAGGTGATCCGCATGCTGATCCTAATGAAGGGGGTCGGGTGGCGGTTCCGCAAGATCGTCTCCCCCCGGGGAGCGATCGTCCCGTTTCGGATCGGACCAACCGCGGTCGATGAGACCGACGTCGGCCGCCGGTTGGAGGACGCCTCCCTCATCACCTTCCTGTGGATGGTTTTTCTCGGGGTAGGGGTGATCATCCTCCTGCGCACATCCCCGCCGCACTTCACCCTCTCCGATGTCATCTTCGAGGTGGCGAGCGCCCAGGGAAACGTCGGCCTCTCGGTTGGGATCACTGGGCCGATGATGCCTACAGTGAGCAAGCTTGCGCTGTGTTTCAACATGTGGATTGGGAGACTCGAGATCATCCCTGTATTGATGCTTGTTCGCTTTCTGTTTTTCGGCGTTCAATAGGATTACCGGCACTTGAGAATTAAGATCCCATGATCTCTTAGGGCTGAACCTCAATCATGCGCTCTGTCATCGCCTTGAGCCCCTTGGAATCGATCACAGTCAGCCTCACCCGCCACATACCCGGGCGGTCAAGAACGATCTTAACTCTCCGGCCCAACGCTGTGATCTGCTTGTCATCGATGGTGATTTCCCATTGATAGGAGGCGATATCGGCATTGATGGCACTGCTTTGGGAGCCGTCGAGGCTCAGAGTATCCCCGACCGAAGGCTGGTCAGGAGTGAAGGTAAACGCCGCGGTGGGAGGACCGAA
>DQCH01000052.1:0-2511 GCA_003545155.1 Candidatus Acetothermia bacterium | reverse complement strand
ACGACGGAATATTGCCCTGGCGAGAGTTGCATTCCAAACTGGCCCACGTTATTGGTCCTTAGTGTCTGCTGCATCCCTTCCCCTGAAATCCTAACGGCTACTCCGCCGACCCCCGCTTCCCCAGCGTTGCGTTCTCCGTTGTGATTCGCATCATTGAACACAAATCCTGTAATCCAGGACTGCGGACTCAACGGTATCTCAACCTGAATTTCCTCACCCGCGCGGATTGAAACGTAGATCGGAAGCGGCACTCCTAGCCTCACTCCCATTGGCAGATCATCGATCCCAAGCTTGTACCTGCCCGGCATCAAAGGACGGAAGACGAACAAGCCATCAGAGTTTGTCATCGCCTCGCGACCATCGATGAGCAGCAGGACGTTCTCCATGCCGAGATCAGCTGCATCGCGCAGACCGTTGCCGTTCGCGTCGATGAACACGTGCCCAGAGACACGGCCTTTAATTGGTCCGCAGAACGGGAAGATCCCAGAGAAGTTGACACTGAGAGCAATAGAGAACGTACATTCTTCACCAAGCGAAAGCTCACTCGTCCACATAAAAGAGGCATCAGGAGGTATGGTTCCTGCGAGTGATAGCCCAAGCATTGAGCCAGCTTCATCGACTGACAGGGTCACCTCTGGGGTCACTCTCACCTCTGGGAAGAATAACAGGTCCGCCAAACGAAGCGAGCAGGAGAGATCCCATTCATCAGTGATACCCGCAATTGTCGCCTCCCTCTTCAGAGAGAAATCTATTCCTGCCTGTATGGAGTCGAGGTTCAGCTTACCCATTACTCCAACGTTCTGAGAGGACGTCGTAACTCCGGTCACTCGGTTGCCGGTATGGGTCAAACCACCATTGATGTGCCAGGAGAACGGAGCCACAGTGCCTCCGACGGACTCCGAGAGGGAATAGGAGTAGTCGTTTGTGGAGACTGGGCTATCGTTGCTCTTTGTCACCCTCACTGAACCGCTAAGCGACATGGAAAGCATATCGCGGGAA
Source organism: Candidatus Acetothermia bacterium (assembly GCA_003545155.1). GTDB lineage: Bacteria > Bipolaricaulota > Bipolaricaulia > UBA7950 > UBA9294 > UBA9294. Next base: position 1,512 of record DQCH01000052.1, on the reverse strand, counting down.
AGCAAGGAGGCAGTTACGTTGACGCCTTGTTCCACGATGGCAAATGTGTTGGGTGCAATTCCAGCAACACTCTTCTTATATGACCAACCCCCACTTATTGGAAACGGACAACCGGCGCAATCCGCCGATATGCTACAACCTGTTCGCTGGCTCTCCTTAGGATACCCGGGCGGTACTTCGATGTAGGAAACACTCAGGGCTAGCCCGTCCAGAGAAAGCGTTGCGCTCCCCTTGAAAGCGGTCCCAGAACCGGTTTGGTCTTCTGCTTGCGACAGCAGTCCCTTGACGTACGACAAGCCGTCAAAGTCGTAGCTCCACCAACCCTCCTGAACAGAAAACCCCTCGGAGAGGTCGCTGATGTTAATGACTCCAAATCCGCATGCCTGGCTTCCCCAATCAGCCGAGAATCCTTTCGCCGATTCAGTGAACAGGACTCGCGCCCCTGCATTGATTTGGTCGAGCCCGAAAGCGAAGAGCGGCCAGCCACTGATCCCCAGAAAGGCCCCGGCAATAGACCCACTGCCGAGGTATACGCCCCAACCGTCCTTGAACAGTCGTGCGTGGGCCCTTTCTACCCCCGACATCCCCATGGCTAGCGAGGCGTAGAGGTCACCAAAGAGAGGAATATCGCCCGATCCCGTGAACGTGAACTTGGGATCTCTGTCCTCGTCAATGGAAAAGCGACATCTCATTTCCCACTCCGGAAAGAGCGTTCCTCCAACCATCTCTGGTCGAGGTGGGCCAAGGGTGTTGGTCGTGCTGAGTAAATGGGAAAGCGATGGGTCGCGAGCAGACTCAACGATAATGTTAACAGAGTACCGAGTTCCAGCGGCGGCAAATTTCGGGACCAGCACGTAGAAGTCGAGTATCCTTCCCTCACCGGGTAAAAGCCGGATCTCTTGCTCGATTATCCTTGCTTCCCACTGCGGACGGGTTGATAGCTCAATCCGGTACGTATCCGGCGTATTGCCGAGATTGGTTACTCTGATACTCCCGTCGACACGTACCCCGGGCCGAGCGCGCGCGGGCAACTGTTCCCACACGAGGTCGAAATCGGTGACCGCTTGTACTTGAACACGTGCTGCGACTTCAGCGGTAACAGACGGAGCACTGGTGGACGATGCCCTCATTACTACTTGATACAGGCCTGCCCCCGCTGTAGCGGGCACGGAGAGGTTGGCAAACACAATCTCCTGTCCTCCCGCGGCCACGGAGAGCGATGCAGGAACGCCAAGGACGCTCCATCCCTCGGGCAAGGCAACGTCCAGGCTGTAGACGTCGCTATTTGTGCCCTGGTTTGCTATGGTGAACACATGCGTGACGATCTGGCCTGGATAAGCGAGCTTCTCCGGAGTCCGCATTGCCTCACTAAAAAAGTACTCCAAACCGTATCGTTGCCTCACCTAAGAAATGTACTCGAAACAGGAGGTTCACCCCGTGGAATATTCTCTCACGGACTTATTCCATGGGGTAAAGCTACGGTGTCTCTTCACCCAAGTATGGATTGAGTGA
>DQCH01000091.1 GCA_003545155.1 Candidatus Acetothermia bacterium | reverse complement strand
TCTTCCCCTTCTCTTTCTTGCCTGCCCGTTTGTAAGTGAGCGCCAGTTGCTTTGTTACCGCCTGTTTTTCCTTCATCGTTAGCCCCATTCCTGTCTCCTCACTCAATCCATACTTGGGTGAAAAGACACCGTAGCTTTACCCCATGGAATAAGTCCGTGAGAGAATATTCCACGGGGTGAACCTCCTGTTTCGAGTACATTTCTTAGGTGAGGCAACGATACGTTTTGGAGTACTTTTTTAGTGAGGCAATGCGCGTGATTGACTTTGCAGGCTCATAAGATGTATAGTAAAGTGTCAACTCGATCATAGAGGCTGCCTTCGCAGGATAGGGGGGAAGGTGGCTGTAGCCTCCGATCGAGTCAACCGGAGCGCTCCGGGTAGAATTTGCCAAGGAGGTGTTCCACTATGGGGGAGAGCAATGCGTCGTTGTTCGTTATCGGCGCGCTGGCCGTAGTTTTGGGACTGCTTTTGCTGCTATCTACAAGCCCAGGGGAGCCCGCTTCACCGCCCACATCGCAGACTCCTCAAGTTTTACACGCATCTCAAACCGTACAAGCTCCAAAAGCCGTGATGCCACCGTATGTCGATGCAGGGAATGACCTCACCCTCGATGGGCGTGAGAGCGCTCGGCTAACAGGCCAAGGGTATGATCCCGGTGGCGGGAAGGTGACCTATCATTGGACGGCCGAAGGTGGGCGAGGCTACTTCGATAATGCCTACCAGCTTCGACCTTTGTACACCGCCCCATCGATCTGCAGCTGTGAAGAGTGTATTGCGCTTACGTTAACCGTGACGAACGACTATGGCGTGAGTACTAGCGATCAAATGTTCGTCCTCGTGCGTGGCGACCCCATCACTTGCCCACCCCCAACGTGGGGACCGTGCGGTCCAGTGACAAGACCGTGCGAGGAGCCTTGTAGAGTCAGCGTAGAGATACGTGGCCCATGCGAACCGGAGCTGCCCCCGTGCGAGGTACCCTGTGTTCCTCACATAGGACCGCTGGAGCCGTGTGAGCCGATTCCGGTTCCCTGCTGCACGACATGCACGGCCTGCGGTGTGGAATGGCCCTGTCCCTGGTATCCAGGCGTGACGACACCGTGCCGTGCAGGGGCTCCGCCTACACCTATCATCAGCCGGCGCTACCCCACATCTGTCGATGAAGGAGGGACTGTTCAGATTCACGGCAAGATCCGCAATCCTGCTTGTAACCCTGTTTGCTTCTCCTGGAGTGCTGCCAAAGGCTGGTTCGATGACCCCACTTCTCTTGATCCCATCTGGTATGCACCGATGACAAATCGCGGTGGCGGAGAGGACGCCTGCATCACGCTTGTTATACAGGATGGTTGTGGTGGGCGGGGATACGACCAGATCCGCCTCCACATCAACAATCTGCGCCACTGACCAAGCCAGATTAAGAGGGCGACCCCGAAAAGTTCTTAAGGTGTGATAGAAGAATCACTGAAGCTAAGCTCAGATACGGGACTTCTGTAAGGTAAGAGAGAACATGGCGCAGCTCACCGTCGAAACGATCGACCAGGTTCTAGACGTGGTCATCGTGCAGAGGACACTTAAGGAATTGAGAGATTGGAAGATTGAATAATCGGGGGATCGGATAATTGAGAGATTGAATGATCGGGAAATTGAGAGATTGGGAAGTCAAATCACTCAATCGTTCAATCCTTAAGTCACTCAATCGCTCACTCGTTAAATCACTCAATTCCCCTCTTTGCGTACTTTAGCGTGCTTGGGGGGTGTAGTAGCCGATTTAGGATTTACTACACCCCCCGGGCGGTAAAAGCTTTTGTTTCGTAAGGGAAGGGATTTTTTGTAACACCCTCCTCTGAGACTACCATCCCCCTTATAAACTTCGTATTATTTTACAAGTGCAAACGGCAAAAAATAAAGAGGAAGCGAATGGAAATTGAGGCTCTGAAAAGGAAGGCAAACAAACTGCGGGGGGATGTTCTTCGCATGGTGACGAAGGCCAACTCCGGGCACCCCGGCGGTGCGCTGGGAATGGCCGATCTCCTCACTGTCCTTTACTACCAATACCTTAAGCACGACCCGAAGAATCCCGACTGGCCGGATCGCGACCGTTTCCTCCTGTCTAATGGTCACACCTGCCCGATCCTCTACGCCATCCTTGCCGATCGCGGCTACTTTCCGCGTGAGGAGCTGTGGCGCTTCCGCAAGTTCGGCGCTCTCTTGCAGGGACACCCCTCCACTGCCTGGAAGATCCCCGGGGTGGAGCTATCGAGCGGATCGCTCGGTAACGGGCTTTCGGTCTCGCTAGGGATGGCCCTTGCTGCAAGGCTCGATAAGAGAGACTCCCGCATTTATTGCTTTATCTCCGATGCCGAGTGTCAGGAAGGTCAGCCGTGGGAGGCGGCGACCGCTGCAGTACATCACCGTGTCGATAACCTGTGCGCGATCCTTGACTGGAACGGTTGTCAGATCGATGGCTACACCGCGAACGTGATGGACCTCGGTGACCTCGCGGGTAAGTTTCGCTCCTTTGGCTTCACCGTGCATGAGATCGATGGGCACAACTACGAGGAGATCATCACTGCGTTCGACACCTTTGTTTCTGCGGCTGGAACGGCAAAGCCGACGCTGATCGCCGCTCACACCACACTCGGTAGAGGGGTCTCGTTCATGGAGAACGATCCCAAGTGGCACCACGGTGCCCTCTCCGAGGAGCAATTGGCCCAGGCCCTTAGGGAGCTCGGCCTGGATTAGCACGCTCTTAATACCTGGGTTGAAGTTCGAATCCCCCAGGCTCCATATTCCCCCACCTCGCCGCGCAAGGATAAGCTTCTCAACGCCTTCGGATAAATACCGGAGATGTACATGCCTCGAATGGACAAGAGCAGGGAGATCCAAAGTCGCTGATGGCTGTTTTTGAGGTTGCAAAGTTCACTTAATGTTCACACCCTGTTCATGATGTCTTGATAACCAGCAGATAAAATAGGGTTGTGTGAGAGCGCAAACGACATACCTCCTAACAGCGCATACTATGCTAACAGGGAGAGGCCCCAATAGGGGCTTCTTCCTTTTGTGGAGAAGAGGTGTCGAGGTGATCCTACCAGAGCCATCCTCCACACTTAGCGCTCTAGGTGGTGCAGCTTTTTAACCGCACCTCACCATCCCTATCTGAACAGTCAGCTTCGTGGGTCCCTTGGGGTATCTTGGTAGAACATGTTAATTCCCTGAGGGAGGCTGCTTCTGCTTTCTAGCTCAACACAAGTGCAATTGTGTTGACACACTACAACCCCTGGTGATCTGCAACATAAGGACTCTATTGTTGCATCAGGAGATCACTCCCGTTGCGAGAGTTCCAAAGGTCCATTCAGAATAATGAGACTCATTGCTACTTCCCTTTAGCTGACTTTCGCAGGTGTAACGTTTCAGGCATTCCTATAAGCAGTGGAATTCTTATGAAGAGATCAAGGCCAATAACAGTCAGAAAGACGTATTGTGGTCCGACGTTGTCCCAGATAATCCCAGACAAATAAGCGCCGCCAGCAGCGAGCAACAGCCTACAAAATCGCAAAACTCCTAACCATCTACCCATTTGCTCTGGCGGAACAAGCTCAAAAGTCATCGCCCCTGCAACCACTCCCGATACAAAGTAGAAACCCTGCAAAATGCCAGCCAACACTAGAAAGCCCGAGCTTGGCGCCCAGATCAGGATCAAGCTGGAAACCCAGACAAGGGGTATCGTTAAATAAAGAACCTTCTTCCGGCCAATCCTGTCTGCCAACCTACCCGCAGGGATTCCAAACAGCAGGGGCGTTAACGCAAAGCCAGTGACCATCGCCCCCAGTACGTATTGGTCAACCCCTTTCACCTCATGGGCAAATGGTTGAGTGAAGGGTAGAAGCATACCCATTGGCAGAGAGCCTATAGAGGAAATAACAAGCCATCGCTTTAAGTTCCGTCCCTGCTTGAATACTTCCCCAATACCTTTGAAGAAGTTTAACTCAGCGTCACCCGGGCTTTCCCACCTGCGGGTAGACAGCTGAGTAAGTATAAGAAGAAATGTCGCAATGGTGCCCGCAAGACAAAGAAAGAACAGGGGTCTAATGCCACTGGCGTTTACACCCCCAAAGGTCGCGACCAGCAAAGCTCCGAGCATAGGGGCTGCAATTCCCAATAGACCCGAAGCGAAAGTCTCACAGAGACTCATGCCGGTAGCGCGGTCTTCGTTAGCCAGTGAATTTCCACAAATCACACTGCAACTGTGGCCAGCCCCCGCATTCCCTAGCCAGTACGCAGTCATGGCGATAATGATGATTGCCCAACTCTGGGCCAGCCCATAAGTCAGATAGGAAATGGCAAGTAGGAAAATACCCGTGAGGTAAATCCTCTTAACACCAGTCCTGTCAATCAGCCATCCGATGAGCGGACCTACCAAGCCTGCTATAGCCATTCCAGCACTATTGACAATCCCCAATTGGGTGGCAGTAGCCCCTAGGGCAATGGTGTAAATGGACAGATACGGAAATATCAGTTGGTAAAAGAATATGGCCGTTGACGACCGCACTACCGTAACCTTCCAGTCACGCGGTTGCCTTCTTAAGAATCCAATCGCTTTTGCTATAGCGCCAGTTGCAGGTTCGATTATTCGCATGAGCCCTGTTCTCTTCGGGAAATCCTATCCTAAAACAGTGTTGCTATCGAACAGCTTATAAAAGGGAAAAGCGCGGTTTATTTACAGATGGGGGTTCAGTGAGGAAGCATCACCTCGCCAGCAACTTGACAAAAGTGCAATTGTGTTGAGGTGACCCGCTACAATCCCTGAAGCTCTGCGCAGTGCTCCAGACCTCTCATCGATTTTTATTGGCTATCGTCAAGCCCTTACGGTGAGATGTCTCGGGGAATTAGCCTCTAGAAACCCATATAAAGTGAGATGATAGGTACCGATAGTGCTCCGAGTGGAATCCCTAATAACCCGCCCCAGAAGCCTCCGGCGAGAAAGCCCATTCCGACCGCCTGGGGGTAGTTGAAGCGCCCCCACCAGCCCTCTGGTGCTTCGACAGTGGGAATGGCGATCGCAGCCGCGAGTGCAAAGCTTATCCCTCCCACGACCGCGCTTCCGGCCGCCCCCAACCCGGCGCCGAGAAAGGGAGAAAGGAGGATCGAAGGTCGGCGTGCCAGAATCACCTCAGCGATCCACCGGCTGGCCAGGGCTCCGGTGGCGGCTGCGGTGGCCGCGACTGGAATCACGATGCGAAGTGCACTGGAAAGAGGTATACCAGGGGGACTCGGATTAAGCACGGAGCCAATCCCAAGGCCAAGAATCGCCCCAAAGATCGTCATCCCTGTTCGCACCCGCTCCACCTTCTCCGCGGGAAGATCGTTACCTGAAACCGACAAACCAGGGATTAGGGCCATCATCAGAACGCAGATAACCGCACGTATTCGTTTCATAGTATCTCCATCATAGAAAACCTAGACCATGATTGTCAACTAGGTCTAGAGGTAGATCTTGCAATGCGACATTTAGCTAGATGTAATGGTTCTAAGGACTGACTCCGCGACCGCCCGGAATGAGAGGGGAACCTCCTTGTTCTGAACCTCCTCGGCAGCAAGAGCGCCTGGTCTGGTGTTGCAAGCCAAGATCAGGTTCTAGTGAGCTTCACACAACTGGTTTGCTACCGCTGGACGTTTCCGCCTCGAGGATGCGCGCGATCATGCGCTGCAGCTTGGGGTAGTGTGTGCCGCGCCAGTATAGCTTGTCGCAGTCCTGACAGATGAAGTACTCGTCCTGCCTGGCGGCGACCTTCGGCGGAATCCGCTCCAAGACGTCCTGCTTGTCGACGGGTGAGAGAAGACCGTTGCACATCATGCAGCGCCGGAACGGCTGTACCTGGGCAGCCAAGTCGAAGCGCTGCACCACCTCTTGTGCCTGTACTAGTGGTTGGGTAGAGCGGATCCAGTAACCATGGGTGACAACGCTGCGCTTCAAGATCTCCCGATCGCGGGTGAGGATGACGCGCCCTTCGTTCACCGATGTTGCCACGATCTCATCGTCCTTATAATCGTTTGCGTGAGCCGTGTCAAAGCCCAACAGGCGCAGGAGGCGCGCCAGCTTTCCCAGGTGAGCGTCGGCGATGAAAACGGTGTGGCGCAACGGCCGCCCCTGTAGTCGCACAAGGGGTGTGATGTCCAGGCTTTCGAAGACCGGATACACGGCGACCCGATCACCCGGACGCAGATGGTAGGTGAAGTCGACCGAGCGATCGTTGACCAGCACCAGATCGACTTCAACGTGCGGCACACCCAACGCCTCGATCGCGTCCTTGGCGGCCGGAGAGCCATGAAAGCCATACGAAACGGTCCGTCGCCGCTGCGCTGAGGGCAGGAAATCATTCAGCTCTGCATAGAAGCGGATGTAGGCCGTGTTCATCGCCTCTCGCTGATAACTATCTCCTTCATAAAGAGCCTCCGCTTTGTACCCTAAAGCTTGCTTCTGGGAGGAAAGCAGAGATTCGCCACAGGCGAACCTGCTTGTTGTTTGTACAAGCTACATGAACTCTGTCAGGAACAAACCTCTCAACGTCGGAGAGGTGCTCCG
>DQCH01000133.1:3120-3655 GCA_003545155.1 Candidatus Acetothermia bacterium | reverse complement strand
TCTTCCCTTGTTGTCCGGTTATCATAGATGACCAGGATCCGTCCCATTCTTATTCCCCCTTGAATGTGTAGTATAGCTGACTTGCTTGAACACGGCGGCCGATTTTTCCCTCCTCAGCGAGCCGCGCCAGATACTTTCCCACCTCAGCCGGGTTGATCCCCAGCGAATCGGAGAGATCAACAGGGGTACACGGCCGAACGTTGAGTGTCTTTAGGATCTCTTCTTTCAGTTCATCCTCGCGCAAGAGCCTCGAGCGCGAAGCCGTCCGCTGGGGCACGACTAAGATCGGGATCCCTGGAAGCTCACCTTCCATCCGCTCACGGATTGCTTCAAGCTTCTCCTCAGGGACGGGGTCCACCGCCTCCCTTGGTGGCCGGACGCAGGTGTTCAGGTTCACCTCATGTGGCCGGATACCCCGAATCTTGTCGATGAGGTGCCCGATCGATCCTTCGCCGATGTTCGTCCGTTTCCCCTCTCCTTTAACGAGCATTACCTCAAGCCAGATTGGGACCCTTCGCGCGAGGCGGCCGATCGC
>DQCH01000133.1:0-3019 GCA_003545155.1 Candidatus Acetothermia bacterium | reverse complement strand
AAGAGCGCCGCGGCGGCGAGAACCTCCGACCTCGTTAATAGCGAAGAGTTGGTGATGAGGGCGACGGGTAATCGACTGACCTTACGTACTTCCTCGACCGCCTTGGCCAGGTGCGGGTTCAAGGTTGGTTCACCAGAGCCGGAAAAGGTGATGTAGTCAACGTGGGAATGTTCCGCAAGGGCTGCCTCCACCCCGGCGGTGATCTCAGCTGGCGTAGGAAACGGCTCTTTCACCTCCTCTTTACCCCGTACCTTATGGCGCTTTTTGCCGAGCTGGCAGTAGACGCAGTCGAAGGTACAAGTGAGCTTAGGGATCGGATCGATTCCAAGGGACATGCCCAGGCGCCGCGATGGCACCGGCCCATAGACGATATTCATCTCGTTTCTCCTTTAGAGATCGATGAGACGGGGTTGCATGGTCTCAGTATCCAGGATCACTACGGTCGCCCGACCGGTGAGCCAGCCACCGCACTCTCCGGGGTTGATGATCAAAGGCTTCCCTTCCCGGATGTCGATGTTATGGGTATGCCCGTAGACCACGAGGTCATAATGTTGGCTTTTGATCAGGGCGTCGATAAATTTTGGCTCGTGCATGATCACCCAGCGATCGCTGTCGATCTCGAACTCATGGAAGTCCGGATAAAGTTCCCCAATATCGCGGAAGCATTCAGTGAGATAAAGCCTGTCCCCGTCGTTATTTCCGAAGATGCCGATAAGGGGCGCTTTGAGTTTTTTAAACTCATTTGCGGTGATCGGGGAGATGAAATCGCCTGCGTGGAGGACGAGTTTTACTTTCTCCTTGTTGAACAGTTCGACCGCGCGGGCAATCATCGGCATGTTATCGTGACTGTCGGCCATGATCCCGACCTTCATCACTCCTCCTTGGGGGCGTCTTTAAGGGCGCGTTCGATCTGCGCGGCGATGGCGAAAAATGCCTGTGAGATTCTAGCTTCAGGGTTCGCAAGGACGATCGGCCGTCCGTTGTCCGCCTCCACCCGTACACTGGGATCGATTGGGATCTTTCCGAGAAAGAGCAAAGAAAGCTTCTTTGCTTCCCGCTCGCCGCCGCCCGCGCCGAAGAGGTCGATCTGCTCTCCACAGTGCGGGCAGATGAGGCCAGACATGTTCTCCACCACGCCAATCTGGGCGATCTCCATCTTCTTTGCCATGTTTGCCGCCCGACGGGCATCGATCAGGGCGACCTCCTGAGGGGTGGTGACGATGATTGCCATCTGTGGGGAAGTGCGCTGGGTAATGGTCAGTACCTCATCTCCTGTACCCGGGGGAAGATCTGCGATTAAGAAGTCAAGGACTCCCCAACTCGCCTCCCCGAGGAATTGATCGATCGCCTTGGAGCGCAGCGGTCCGCGCCAGATGACCGGGGTCCCCGCTGGCACGATCGAGGCTAAAGAGATCACCTTGATCCCTTGTGCCACGTGGGGGATCATCCTTCCCGCTTCGGCCTGTGCTGTCTCGGTGATCCCCACCATCTGCGGGACGTTCGGTCCGGTAATATCAGCGTCGAGCAGACCGACTCGCGCTCCATTGTTCGCCAACGCATAGGCGAGGTTCACCGCCACCGTTGTCTTCCCCACCCCGCCCTTGCCGCTGAACACGACCACGCGATTGGTGATCTGGCCCATCGCCTGTTTAATCCCTTGCGCGGTTTTCTCCATCTGTTTTTTTATCTGTTCCTGCTGATTCATGTATAGTCCCTCTCTCCGAATAGCTTTGTGCCCACACGCACGATGGTTGCCCCTTCTTCAATCGCTATTTTATAGGTGTTTGACATCCCCATGGAGAGGACCTTCATCTCAACACCAGGAAGTTCCAGATCCTGTACCTCCCCGAACAGCCGTCTTGTCTCCACGAAGTAGGGCCGTGCCTTCTCGGGGTCACCGAACCTCGGGCCCATCGTCATCAATCCCATGATCCGCATATGTTTTAGGGGGGTAATCTCTTTGATCAGCCCTTTTGCCTCTTCAGGGAAGACGCCCGCCTTCTGCGGCTCGTGGCCGCTGTTTATCTCGATCAACACCGGCATAACCTTCCCGATTCGGGAGCAACGCTTGTCGATCTCAACTGCCAGAGGAAGTGAATCAACGGTCTCGATCAGATCGAAGATCTCAACAGCAACCTTGACTTTGTTTCGCTGCAGGTGGCCGATAAAGTGCCACCGACAGCGGTCGCCAATGACGGCGAATGCGCTTTGCGCTTCTTTAACGTAATTCTCCCCGATGATCGTGACTCCGGCCTCGATCGCTCGTAGAATCTCCTGTGGGTTTCGCGTCTTCGCTGCGGCGACGAGCGTGACATCTGAAGGAATCTCGCTCAGGATCTTCTTCACGTTTTCTTTGATCATCTATTCACCTGCACGAAGAACGATCTTTCCTAGCGTAGTGTTGAGCTCGCGTGCGACCACCGGACACTTCACCTTAAGGAGAAAGAATAGCGGCGCGTCCTCATCGGACAATCCCTCGAAGTTCCCCTGCCCTTTGGCGAGGATTAACTTTGAATGGTTAAAGGTGTCGATGAACTCCTCCGTACAGTAGCGGAGGCTCGTTCCTGGTGCGTCAGACCCGCTGGTGATAACTTTTGCAATCTTATCCATTCCCACATAGGAAGCATCCTCGATCGTTACATCGTTGATGATCGGCTCTCTCCGCACGACGAAAGTAACCTTCTTTCCCAGTCTGTTCAACTGCTCAACGACGATCCTGTCAAAGACGATCTCCCCCGCATTGTCGCCGATATAGAGGACCTCTTCAACGGATTCGAGTCGCTCCTTCAAAAAGGGGTAGTCGACCAGGTCGAGGTCATTCGTCAAGCTCTCCTCAATCGAGCGATTGAGGTCAAAGTCCAAAGTTACCGCGAAGTCGATAACGTTGCTCGCTGCCGCAAGCTTGAGCGCGGCAAGCAGTGGATCGCCCGACCCCTCCACGCGCTTGCGAAATTGAGAACTAAGCTTAAGTGCATGATCGTTACATTGTCTCTTTATCTCGCGATAGGGATCAAGAGTC
>DQCH01000132.1:2010-38012 GCA_003545155.1 Candidatus Acetothermia bacterium | reverse complement strand
ATTCTCGGTTCAGCGACGATCGAGTTACGTGCGGAAGGAAAGGTGCTCCTTTTTAGCGGCGATCTGGGAAACCGACATCGGCCGATCGTCCGTGATCCGAGTGATCCTCCCCACGCCGACATTGTCCTTATCGAGTCAACCTACGGGGATCGACGACACCGGTCGCTCGACGACTCTGTCCTCGAATTGAAGGAGGCGATCGAGACGGTGATCGGCCGTGGTGGGAACCTCCTCATTCCCTCCTTTGCCCTCGAGCGGACACAGGAAGTGCTCTACGAACTCTTTCTCATGTGGCAAAAAAAAGAGCTCCCCAAGTGCAAGATCTTTCTTGATAGTCCTCTTGCCATCGCCACCACGCGTATCTTCGCCCGCCATCTTGGCTACTTCGATGTGGAGGGAAAGGATGTCTTCTCCCAATCCCCCAATCCATTCAACTTTCCGCCGCTTCACTTCACCCAGACCACCGATGAGTCCAAGTCGATCAACGCTAGCCCTGAGGGGAACATTATCATCGCCGGAAGTGGGATGTGCACTGGTGGTCGCGTTATCCATCACCTCCGCCACAACCTGTGGCGGGAGGAGGCCGGGGTTATCTTCGTTGGGTACCAGGCAAGGGGTACTCTGGGACGGACGATCATCGAAGGGGCGGACCGCGTGAGCATCTTCGGGGAGGATACAGCTGTGCGGGCGCAGACCTGGACTGTAAACGGTTTCTCCGCTCATGCCGATCAACCGATCCTCCTAAACTGGCTTAAGAAGACGAGCCCTGATTGCGCCTTCCTGGTGCATGGCGAAGAGGAGTCACTTAAAGGCTTTAAGCAGGCGATCGAGGGGAAGCTCACTATGGACGTGCATATCCCCGCGTGGAAGGAGACGGTGGAGGTATGAAACCCTGCCTATCCCAAACTGAAAGCACAGGATTTAGGTGTCAAAAAATGACGTGGAACTGGTCCTTCCGGTTTGACTTTTTCTGAGGTGTTGCAACGGTTTTATTAAAAAACATAACTTATAATTAATTAAGGACTTGACAAAGGCATTGTAGAGGGTATATTTTAAATGCTTGGGGCGGTGAGTTTTTCGATAAGTAAAGGGGTTTTAAGGGGGTGGTTACTGGTAAAAGTTGCAAGATGTACAGATTTAATCTGAACACAAGGAGGCGGGGCTAGTGAAGATCTCAAAGAAATTCTTGACAGGTGTGCTTTTACTGACAGTGGGGATGTTGCTGTTAAGTAGCAGCAATCTAGTGGGTCAAGGGACACAGCCCACGTTGGAAAGGATTGAGGAGACAGGTAAGATACGAATAGGGTTTAGAGAGGCGTCACCACCCTTTGCTTATGTTGACGAGAGAGGCGAATATGTGGGTTTCTCCGTTGATATGGCCAAGCTACTCGTGGACAGACTCTCGGTCTACTTTAGAAAGGACATAGAGCTAGTCCCCATTGCCGTCGAGGCAAAGACGCGGGTTCCCTTGGTGGCAAACGCGACTATCGATATATCCATGGAGTGTTGCACCCATACGGCATCGCGGGATGAAGTTGTAGATTTCAGCCTCCCATATTTCCTCGCAGAGACTTTGTTCATAACGCGTGCCGATAGCGGGATCACCACGTTACAGGATCTAAACGGCAAGATCGTGAGCGCGACGCGGGGGACCACAAACCTGGAAGCGCTGGAGAAGGTAATAGATGAGGGAGTGATTACCCCACAGGACCTGGTAATCACCGAAAGCCATTCCAAGGCGTTCTACGCTCTAAAGACAAAGAAGGTTGATGCACACTTTACCGATTCAAGCCTCCTTATGGGCTTGAAGATGAGCGCTGACCATCCAGAGGACTATGTGATCATCAAGGAAGCGATCTCCTACGAACCTTATGGTTTCCCTGTGAGAGAAGGGGACTCCGACTTCCTTGACTTTGTCAACAACTTCCTGATTTGGACGCTTGTAACAGGTAAGTACTATGAAGTATATGATGAATGGATGGGGCCAGAGTCTGCTGTTCCGATCCCAAGGTCCGCTGATTTCGACGCGCTACTTAACGCAATGCAGTGGCCGGGTATCTCAGAAGATTGGCCCGAGAAGTAGTGGCAGGAAAGGAGAATAAGAGGGGAGGGAGGGTAATCTCGTTGCCTCCCTCCCTTTTGAATTGGGAATGAAGGGATTCGCTCAGCGAAGATTGGTTCTGGCATCTCTTTTTGCTGCATGGCTTTCCTTGATCATTTCAATGCCAGCCTCGGCACGGATGGCCTATCAATTTGATTGGAGTGTCATATGGCGTGAACCTTACGGACATTGGATGCTACGCGGCATATTATTGACCCTCCAGATAGGGATCATAAGTTGGATAATTGCACTCTTCGCAGGAATACTTATCGGAACCTTCAGGACCTTCCCCTGGAGACCCCTTAGGGTGGTAGGAACCGCTTATGTGGAGATCTTTCGAAATATCCCTCTCTTGGTTCAATTGTTCTTTTGGTACTATGCGATCCCGCCACTGGTGGGTCAGTGGTTAAATAGGATGCACAACCTTGGATACTATTGTGCTATCTTCGGCCTGGGTATATATACGGCTTCACGTGTTGCTGAGCATGTAAGGTCGGGGCTAAATACCGTCCCTACGGGGCAGAGGTTCGCCGGGCTCTCTACGGGACTCTCTCAACTTCAGCTATATCGTCACGTGATCATCCCTTATGCGATTCGAGTCATGATTCCTCCACTCACAACGGAGTTTCTGACCGTCTTTAAAAACTCTGCCTTGGCAATGACAATAGGCGTGTTGGAACTGACAGGGATGGCTGACCGGATAAACGCTCGTACCTGGCATGGCTTGGAATCTACGACTGGAGCTATAGCAGGCTATCTCATTATAGGGTTATCTATAATAACTCTTATGAGCTTAGTCGAGTCAAAGCTCAGGATCCCAGGGTTGATTAAGAGGTAAAGAGAGGCAAAGATGGCTTTCGATTGGGACGTGATATGGAGGAACAAATACCTGTTCCTGGGAGGGTTATCGGTTACCTTAAAGCTCTTTGTCCTTGCCCTGGCAGGGGGTCTGCCTTTGGGGATAATACTGGGCCTCGGCAGCCTTTCCTCTCGGCGGTGGCTCTATTACCCCACGCGAGCCTATGTGAACTTCATCCGGAATATCCCGCTCATCCTGGTCGTCTTCTGGGTCTATTTCTCCTTGCCTCTTATTTCGGGACGCTCTCTTGGTCCCTTCACCTCAGCGGTTGTCGCGTTCGTCATCTTCGAAGCCACCTATTTCTGCGAGATCATCAGGGCAGGATTCCAATCAGTATCCAAGGGACAGATACAGTCAGCATACTCCACCGGTCTAACCTACTTCCAAATGGTACGTTATGTTTTGATCCCAATCGCTATTCGAAGAGTGATACCTAGTTTGCTCACCCAGGGCATCGTCATACTTCAGGATACGTCCCTAGCCTACGTGATAGGCCTTCGCGAGTTCGTGAGGACTGCCGCTATTGTTGACAGCAGAGAGGTTAGACCCCTTGAGCTGTATAGCTTTGTGGCCATCGTATTTCTCGTTCTCTGCCTGGTAGGTTCCCTAGTCGTTCGTCGGCTGGAGGCGAGGGACAGACAGAGGGTATGAACGCTCGAGTCACTTGCCCCGGAGGGAGGTTAAAGGAGTGAACAAGCAGGATACCGCGAAAGGGTCCGAACCGATGGTACAGATTAAGAACTTAAGCAAATGGTACGGTGATTTCCAAGTCCTCTACAACATCAATGTGCAGATCAATGAGGGAGACTGCGTCGTCATCTGCGGACCAAGTGGATCGGGGAAGAGCACATTGCTTAGATGCGTAAATGGCCTGGAGGACTTCAGAGAGGGGGATGTGATTGTAGAAGGGGTCTCTGTCAAGGAGGTCTCGCATAATCGAGGGATATATAAACTCCGCTCTAAGATCGGCATGGTCTTTCAGCATTTTGAGTTATATCCCCACCTAACCGCGCTGCAGAATATCACCTTGGCCCCGAGGAAGGTATCTAAGGTCCCTGGGCAAGAGACGGAGAAAATCGCCATGGAGCTTCTGGAAAGGGTGGGAATTCCTGAGCAGGCGCGCAAGCATCCTGGTGAGATGTCAGGTGGACAGCAGCAGAGGGTAGCCATAGCGAGAGCGCTGGCGATGAAGCCGGATATCCTGTTGTTCGATGAGCCGACCTCAGCCCTTGATCCAGAGATGATCAGAGATGTATTGGAGGTAATGGTCAATCTGGCCAAGGAAGGAATTACCATGCTGGTGGTCACGCATGAGATGGGCTTTGCCCGAGCGGTGGCCGATGGAATAATTTTCATGGATGAAGGGAAGATCGTCGAACAGGGAGATGTGGAGTCTTTCTTCAAGAATCCAGCGTCTGAGAGAGCGAAAGACTTTGTAGATAGGGTCCTTGTGCACATTTAGGGCATTAGCTTGGTAGAGGCGACGCGATACATAGAAAGTTCTACTCGACGAATCTTTCAGGAAAGAAGAGTGAAGGCCGAAAACGCAAGGGATAAAAACTCTTTCGACTACGGTTCAGATTGCTATTGAGGGTGTGGTAGTTTCCTTTGCCTTCCCCGGCAGCCAAGCGGCGTGCCCTGCTTTCGAGGGGGAATACTTTCGGCACAGTGGCTGTGAGGAGGCAAGGATTTACAAACTCAGGCCTGAAGATGGCTACGCGAGCAACTCGTTTCACACACCAGGAGAGCCCGCTCCTTGTCTTTACTGTGGAGGAAAGAGATAGCTGAACCTAAGTTGATAATAGAGTTTTATAGCACCTCAGGCGGGCTAGCCTGGGAGGGCGATTCGTTGTAGGTGGTGTGTGTTTCCGATTCCAAGATCTATTAGAGTGAACCTGACCGTACCACTCGGAAACACCGTGTACATGATAACCACCCTCAACAACAGCGGGAGACATGATAGCCCCTGTGATCCTAGAAGGACTGGCGTTTGCGGAGACACTCGGTCCTTGCAAGGTGTCATCGCTGCTCGGTATAGTCGGGCAAAGGATGACGATGAACTATCGGATCGATACGAATAAGATCTTCTCGTGTCACCCGTTCGTTAAGGAGATCCTGGATCGCCTAACGGCTGCCGGTCATGAGGCAGTCCTGATTGGCGGGGTGGTGCGCGACGGCGTTCTTGCCCTCCTCGATCCAGGGGTTGAGTTTTATCCGGAGGAGGTCGACATTGCGACCTCGGCCCTTCCGGATGAGATTCGCCGACTCTTCTCCGATCACCAAATCCTCGGGGTGGGAGAGGAGTTTGGGGTGTTGATGGTTGTTGCCCCTGACGGTTATGAGGTTGAGGTGGCGACCTTCCGCGTCGAGGAGGAGTACGACGGCCGCTGGCCGGGAAAGGTCGAACTTGTACGCGACCTTGGGGGCGATGTCAAACGTCGTGACCTGACGATCAATGGTCTTGCCGCCACGAGCGACGGCACTGTGATCGATTTAGTAGGCGGAATTGAGGACCTAAAAGCCCACCGCATCCGGGCAATCGGCGACCCACAGGTCCGCTTCTCTGAGGATTACCTGCGGATGCTGCGGGCGGTCCGCTTTGCTTGCCAGATTCACGGGGAGATTGACCCAAAGACGGCCGAAGCGATCCAAGAAAACGCGAAAAAAATCCGATCCATCTCCTGGGAGCGAATCCTCGAAGAGCTCTTTCGCACCCTGAGGACCGACGAGGCAGCGCGCGGAATCACCCTCCTTGATGAATACGGTCTCCTTGAGTGCATTCTTCCCGAGGTCGTTGCCATGAAGGGCGTCCCTCAACCAGAGAAGTATCACCCAGAGGGTGACGTGTATATTCATACGATCGAAGCGGTGAGGGTTGCCGACGGGTTTGTGCGTGACCCGCTGGTGAAGTTTGCCGTTTTGTTGCACGACGTTGGAAAGCCTTATGCCCTCAAGCGAAGCGGGGGGACGAACATGGCAGGCCACTGCGCAGTCGGGGGGCGGATGGCGAGGACCATTGGCCAGAGACTTCGCCTCAGTCGACAGGAGATCTCGCGCCTCTTCTTCCTCATCAAGAATCACATGCGGATTGCTGCCTTTCCGGAGATGGGTCGGGGAAAACAGGTCCGCTTCTTGAGCGAGGGGGAGGTCCCAGCGGCTTGCACGCTCCGGAAGCGTTACCCGCTTTTCTTCGACCTGTTGCAGGTTCTTATCGCTGACTGCGAGGCGAGCGTTCATCGTTCCTCTGTCTGGGCCCCAATCCTTCGAGAAACCCTGCGTGTTGTTGAGCACATCGATCGCGTCTGCGGCCTGAAGCGCGCGCGAGAGCTGATAGACGGACACACCCTCCTGAAAATGGGGCTTGAGCCAGGACCCCTGCTCGGTGAGATCCTCGAGGCGGTCCACGATCGGATCCTCGCTGGTGAGATCACCACCCGTGAGGAGGCCCTCGCCGCAGCATGCGCGCTCCTCTCGCAGCAAGATCCGGCGAAGGAGGGGAACTAGGGCATCGATCGATGGGACAAGCGCCCTAGGAAGCTCTAGTACCTTCCGATAACCTCGTTTGGTCAATCACTGTGATGGAAGGAGATGGCAAGAGGGGCGATTGCCGTGGCACGATAGGACAGCGCGCCGGTTAGAGTACCGTGTGCTTCGGGGCGTCCATTCTTGTACGTGATGCTTGATGGGTCTTCACGATAATGGGAACCCCACTTAATATCAGCAACGACCTGGCACTCGATCTGGAACAGATCATCGGCCAGTGCATTGCCATTCTCGGGATCCGTGGCTCGGGGAAGTCGAACACCGCCGGAGTCATCTTTGAGGAACTCCTAAAACATAACTATCCGCTCTCCATTGTCGATATCGACGGTGAGTACTTCGGCTTGAAGGAGCGCTACGAGGTCCTCGTGGTCGGACAGGGTAAAGGGGTGGAGATCGAGGTCGACGTTGACTGCGCTGAGGAGATCGCGCAGGTCAGTATGGAGAAGAACGTTCCTGTTGTCCTCGACCTAAGCGGCTTTCTCTCCGAGGAGCGCTCTGAGTTTCTCAAGGCGTACCTGACCGCGCTGTGGAATCTGGCTGGCAAGCTTCGCCGCCCGTACATCATTGGGATAGAGGAAGCCCATGAGTTTATCCCTCAGGGAATTCGGACTAAATTGAAGGAGATGATCAGCCGTATCGCTCTACGCGGTCGCAAGCGTGGCCTGGGGGCGATCATCATTTCGCAGCGTAGCGCCAAGGTGGAGAAAGATGTCTTGAGCCAAGCCGGAATGCTCTTTCTTCATCGGGTCGTGCATGAAGCGGATATGCGCGTCTATGGAGAGCTCCTCCCTTGGCGGAAGAGCGAGGTGAAGGAAATCATCACCGCCCTTGAAACAGGGGACTGCGTATACATAAATGGGGAAACGATCCTCCCCATCTACGTGCGGGAACGGGAGACCTTCCACGCTGGTTTCACTCCTTCACTTGAAGTGGTCGTTACACCGCAGCTTAGACAGGTGAACCAGTCGATTATCGAGGCGATCGAGCGGGCCAAAGTGGGGAAGGGGAAGAAGTCCCGTATTGAAGAGTTGCGCGGGCGGCTTGAGCAGTTGGAGGCCGTCCTTGCGGAGAAGGACAAGACGATCGCCGAGTTGGAGGAGGCCGCCCGTACGCTCGGCTACATCAAGGTAGAGATCCCTTCTCCTTCCCCCCCCAACATGCAGGATATCTCCAAGGCGATCGTCCATTCGGTCGAGGGAGGAAAGGTCGCCGCGAAAGCAGCCCGGTCGATGAGTTCGGTCTCCGATTCAGTGGCAACGCGCAAGCCGGTGGCTTCTGACCCAGTGATAGAGGCTCCCTTTGATGAGGGGGAGGTGATCGACATCGATGAGCTAGGCTCTACGAATTCTCTTCCCCAGGCGGTGAGGCAGCATATCGACCGGCTTGTCGCCCGCGTAGCCAAGAAAGGTATTCTCGATAGACGTATCCTTGCCTTTGCCGTAGCCCATGCCCCGACTTCTTATTCGGTCCGACAGATTGCTGCCTGGACAGGCTGCGCGCAAGGGGTGATCGAGGACGATCCACCCCGGGATTTCCTCGACATGGGCCTGATTGTCCGTGAGCGGCGTAGCGACGGTCTTCATTATCGCAGTAACCTGAAGGCGTTTGTTACGCGTGAATTCGGAATCTATAAACCGGATATCGGAGCGCGGGAGCTTCATCTGATCGCTCAATGCCTCCGTACCCGCCTTGCTGTCTTGGGAAACGCAGTGATAAGATAAATGACAGCTACAATGATCCCAAGCTATGTGATTTGCTGTACCCATTGACCGATCCCCCCTCTTTTGCTACAATTTGATCGGGGAAGGAGGGGGCATGAAGGTAAAAATCGTTGAGCGGCATGCCGCACCGAGTGAAGCGCTGCGGGGCTATGTGCTGGAGAAGACCGAGGCCCTGAAGCGCTATTTTGATCGTATCATCAGTGTCGATGTCGTTTTGTCAGTGGAGAAGGAGCGGCAGATTGCCGATTTTCACGCTCACTTAACCAACCGGAAGATCATCAAGGCGCACGAGGAATCACCCGATATGTATGCCTCGATCGACAAAGCGATCAACCGATTGAAGCGCCAGCTTGTGAAATACAAGGATCAGCTCAACGATACCAGGGCCCGAGGGATGGGGGCGTCTTTCGCAGAAGCTTCCTCCATAGTGGGAAAGGTTGACCACAAAGAGATTCTGCGTACGGATATTTACTTCCACAAACCGATGACGCCCGAGGAGGCTGTCCTGCAGTTGGAGGCGATCGATAAGGGATTCTTGGTCTTCATCAACGCTGAGACCAATCGGATGAGCATCATCTACCATCGGCGTGATGGGCACTATGCCCTGATTGAATCGAGGCGGTAGACCAATGCGAACGATCGGGGAAGAAACGTGGTAAAGGCACTTTCATTGTTCTCCGGAAGCTTAGCTAGCCAGGTTGTAACCCGCTTGGTTGAGCATACACCGGGGGTGGATGAAGTCTTACTCCTTCACTTCCGTTCCCCGTTTTTCGAAGAGTACGAGGCCGTTCGTGAATTGGTGAAAAGCGAATGGCCGGGAGTGAGCTTTCGGACACAGTCATTAAAGAAGGACTACCGTCGCTTAGCCAATATACCCCCTGGTAGCTGCTTCACACTCAAGCGCAGTTGTCTGAGCTGTCGAACCCTTATGCTGTCGCGCGCCATTCGCTATATGGAAAGGATCCAGGCTGATTTCATCGTTACCGGAGAGATCGTTGGTCACAATGGGCTCTACGAGGAGGAGATGGAGCGAATTACAGAAGACCTTGGGATTAGCGGCCTTGTTCTGCGTCCCCTTTCAGCGCGTCTCCTCGCTCCGAGTCGCCCTGAGCTCGAGGGGTGGTTCGATCGTGAGGATCTCGGCGACCTGAGGGTGGGAGACGACGATCGCGTGATCGGGCTAGCCGCGAGGCTCGGCCTGTCCACAGATGATGCGCTCTGTTCTCATCGGCGTTGCAAGCTTACAATCGCCGAGTTTGGGGAGAGGTTGGAAAACCTGTTCGGCGAGGAGGGATTTACCTTAAATGCTCTTAAACTCCTCGATTTCAAGCTCTACTATAAGCACCCGCCCGATGTGAAGATCGTGCTGGCAATGGAGGAGGCGGAAAAGCGCGCCTTACAGAATTACTTCCTCCCCCAAGATCTGCGGGTTTATCTTTCTACACACCGTGGGCCGATGACCCTTGTGCGTACCAACTGGCAGCGCAAGTCGCCTTCCCAGGTACGCGCGATCATCAAACTGGCGGGTCGGATCACCGTCACCCACAGTGAGGCGGCTCACCTCTCGAGTGTACCGATTAATTACCGCTTCGAAAACGACGATGAAACCTCGCAGTTAAGTGTTCTCCCTTTTAACTCCGTTGCTGAGATTGCCGATCATTGTTTCGTCTCCACTTCCCCTCACACGGTTGTTTCCAGGAAGGTTCCCCCGCCTTGAAAAACTGCCCATACAGGCTATACTGTTTAAAAGACCCTATAGAGGCTTTGTCGGCGAAAGGACAGGATAAAAAAGATCCTGTCCCTCAATGAGTGTGAAGTTGTGATAATCCCCGAGGAGGGAAAAAGGGGTGGTATGCCTTTTTATCGCTATAGGTGCAAACAATGCGGCTCCGTATTCAAGCTGTTGCAAGAAAACGGCAACGGCTCTCCCGTTGTGTGTCCTAATTGTGGGAGCCAGGCGACAAGGCGTCTCCTCCCCCGTATCGGAGTGATTTACAAGGGGAGTGGTTATTACACGACCGACTACCGAAGTAAGAGCGAAAAGACAACCCCCACCTCCAAGGCTGAGGAGTAAGTGATTGCAGGTCCACATTTTTTGCTATCAGAGTGTAATGGGCATGGCGTTGTTACTTGGCCCCGTGGAGCGCGGGGCTTTTTCGTGAAGGGCGATCAGACTATCGGTTGGCGGCGAAGGTCTTCTAATGAGGGGTGAGCCTATTGATTTCTGGCGATGATATCAAGCGGGTGAAGCTTCAGCTTGCGTCTCCGTCTGTGATAGTTAGTTGGTCGCACGGGGAAGTTACCGAGTCAGAGACGATCAACTATCGGACCCACCGGGCTGAACGGGGCGGTCTATACGCGGAGGAGATCTTCGGACCGGAGAATGACTACGAGTGCGCTTGCGGAAAGTACAAAGGGAAGAAGTACGAGGGGATCACCTGCGAGAAGTGTCACGTCTTGGTGACCGACTCCTCGGTACGGCGTGTGAATATGGGACACATCGCTCTTGCCAGCCCCGTGATCCACTTCTGGTACTTGAAAGGGGTCTCCAGCCTCTTGAGTCGTCTTCTCGGGATGAAGAAGAAGGAGTTACAGCGGATTGCCTACTATGAAACTGAGCCGATCGAACAAGCGCTATACGTGGTTACCACTTCGGATTGCAAGGAGGTGCGGCCGGGGGAGACCCTTTACACCTCGGAATACGAGATCCTGGCGAGCGTATTTCCTTTCTCTGTGGAATCGGCGTACTACGTGGCCAGTACTCCACGGATCCTCACTGATGAGGGAGGACGGGTTGCGGTAGAGGAACGCCACCTTACCAACGGGGAGCGGGTACGTGCGGTAGTAATTGGTTCTCAGGAGTACCCACTTATAGGAGACGTTGAACTTCTTGTTGAGGACGGGGACGAGGTTAAGGCGGAGTCGCTAATTGTCGAGAGGCCGGTCGCTGATATCTGCTCTAAGACCGCCTTTGAGATGCTCGCTGACCGGTACGGTCCGGAGATTAAAGGGGAAGCACTCGATCGTGAGATCCTGGACAGTCTGATTTTCCTTGTCACGCGCGTGAAGGACCCGGAGGTTCCCCTCAAGGCTGGGGATCGCTTGACCTATTTGGAGAAGCGAGCCTACGAGCGGATCTATCCGGGCGGTTTCGTGGCAATGACTGGTGCGATAGGGATCAAAGGACTGTTAGAGGTCATTGGCCTCGATGAACTCCATCGGGACTTGACCGTGGAGTTACATCACGAGACGACGGTTGGGGCCAAACGGAAGTTGATCAAGCGACTGGAGGTGATCGATCAGTTGCGGGCTTCAGGGAACAATCCGCAGGATATGGTTCTCACTGTGATTCCGGTCCTCCCACCGGCGCTACGGCCGATGATCCAGCTTGAGGGAGGCAAGTTCGCCACCACTGATTTAAACGATCTTTATCGTCGGATCATCAACCGGAACAATCGCTTAAAGAAACTGATGGACATGGGGGCGCCAGAGGTAATCCTGCGCAACGAGCGGCGTATGCTGCAGGAGGCGGTGGATGCCCTGATTCACAATGAGAAGAAGGAGAGCCCGATCCGCGGGCGCGACAATCGGCCGCTTAAGTCACTCTCGGAGCGAATTCACGGGAAGCACGGTCGACTCCGGAGGAACCTTCTCGGCCGCCGCGTCGATTATTCGGGACGCGCGGTGATCGTGGTTGACCCGAAGCTCAAGTTGAGCCAGTGTGGGCTTCCCAAGAAGATGGCTCTCGAGCTGTTCAAACCGTTCATTCTTCACTATCTCGAGTCAACCACCTTCTCCGACTTCGATGAGATTAAGAACAAGGCTCTCCGCGGTGAGATGCCTGAGGTATGGGATATCTTAGAAAAGCTGATCAAGGATCATCCCGTGCTTCTCAACCGTGCCCCGACCCTACACCGCCTCTCAATGCAGGCCTTCGAGCCGCTCCTCGTTGATGGAGAGGCAATTCACATTCACCCTTTGGTCTGCCCACCATACAATGCCGATTTTGATGGGGATCAGATGGCGGTCCACCTTCCCCTTTCCCCAACGGCGATTGCCGAAGCAAGAGAGCTCATGGCGGCTCCGCGGAATATCCTCTCCCCGGCTAACGGAGAGCCGCTGAGCCTTCCAACCCAGGATCCAATCTTCGCTTATTACTATTTGACCCTCGTCGATTCTGAGGGAAAGGGAACTGGAAAGTACTTTCGGGATATCCTTGAGGCGAGACGGGCACATGAGGAGGGATTCCTCGACCTTCATAGCTTGGTGAAGATCAGGATTGGTGGGAAACTTGTGGAGACGACCCTCGGTCGGGCTGAGCTGAACCTTGCTCTTCCGCCCGAGGTCCACGATTACAGCCGGGTAATGGACCGCCGGGCGATCAAGCGCTTGATCATGGAGTGCTACCACCGCCTTGGTTGGGAGGGAGCGGCGAAGGTTCTCGATAGCCTGAAGGATCTTGGTTTCAAGTATGCTACTCAATCTGGACTGACGATTTCGATTAAAGACTGCCTCATCCCACCGGAGAAGGAGGAGGCCATCAAGCGCTCCTACGCGGTGGTTAGGCGGATCAACAAGATGTACGAACTCGGGTTAGCCACTGAAGAGGAACGCACACAAGCGGTGATCCGCGTTTGGCGAAGGACGGTTGATGAAGTGGAAGAGGCGACGATGGGGAATCTTCGTCGCAATAAGTTCAATTCTGTGTATGGGATTGTCACCTCGGGGGCGCGCGGTGGGCCAGATCAGGTGAAGCAGTTGTGTGGGATGCGGGGGCCAATGGCCGGGCCGTCGGGGGAGATTATTGAGATGCCGGTCATCTCCAACTTTCGCGAGGGGTTGGATATGATAGAGTACTTTATCTCCACTCATGGCGGCCGCAAGGGGGCGGCCGATACTGCACTAAAGACAGCGGACTCCGGCTACCTCACCCGCCGATTGGTCGATGCCTCCTCGGATACGGTTGTCCGTGAGATTGATTGTGGAACCGCGCAAGGGGTAGAGGTCGATCCTCTCCGCTTTAGCAAGACCGAAGTGATGGAACCAATTGAAGAACGGATCTACGGTCGCGTTGCCACCCGCCCAATTGTCGACCCGAGTACCGGCGAGGTTTTAGTGGAAGCGAATCAGTGGATCACTCACGAGATGGCAGCGCATATCGGCAGGTTTGAGGTCGAACTCCCTATAGGTACTAGGTTGGAACAGGAGCGGCTTGTGGGGACCAAAAGCGTTGAAGATATTCGCGATCGGGCTAGTGGGCGGGTTCTCCTCCAGGCAGACGAGTTGATCACTCCTCGCTTGATTGGCGCCCTGCGTTCCGCTGGGGTCACCCGGATTAGAGTGAGGCCCCAGATCATGATCCGCTCACCGATGACCTGTGAGACGAGAAATGGGATCTGTCAGTATTGTTATGGGTACGACATGAGTAACCACCGGCCGGTACAGTTGGGTACGGCCGTTGGAGTGATTGCAGCACAATCGATCGGTGAGCCGGGGACGCAGCTGACGATGCGTACCTTTCATACCGGCGGTGTGGCTGGGGAGGATATCACTCAGGGGCTTCCCCGCGCTGAGGAGTTGTTTGAAGCGCGTAAAACGATGAAGAGCGCGCAGGCTTGGATCTCACCCCTCGACGGGCACGTGACCGCAATAACACCTACAGAGAGCGGTGTCGATCGGATCGAAATCGCTGGCGAACCACGGACGGTTCAGATCCCTTCCGCCACTGCATGCGTCAAGAAAGGAGAAGAGGTTGACGTAGATGGTCTCATGGATTCCGGGAGCCCGTGTGCCGGCGAGGTCTACCTGATGAGTGATGGTAAGCGTAAGGAGATGCTCGTAATCGATACTGAGTCCGGCGACCGTTCTTACCCTCTTCCTTTAGGCGTGATTCCGCTAGTGAAAGATGGAGACGTTGTCTCTGCCGGAGAAGCGCTCACCGAGCGGTTCAATATTCCATCAATCGTGTCTGACAGGAAAGGGACGGTCCGTTTTCCCGAGGGGAAGGAGCGGACTTTCGAGGTACTGGGAGATGATGGGAGTCTCCGGAAGTATGAGATCTCTTATGGAGCACGCATGATGGTCGAGCCTGGGGCTACGGTGAAGAAGGGGGAGCAGCTCACTTCGAAGTCAAAGCCGATCTTCATCGCGGCGGAGGCCGAGGGAACCGTCCTTTTGCTCTCAGATAGGATCATCGTTTATAACCCCTCGGGCCGCACGATGCGCTTCCTTCTCACCGCTGACCTTTCTCCTTTGAAAGGAAATGGAGAACAGGTACGCGAAGGGGAGAGATTGCTTAAGTTGGAGATTCCCTACAGTGGGCTCCTGAAAGTGGAGGCGGTCAGGAAAAAGGACAGGGTTACGACGATTCGCTTTCAACCCAAGAGTGTAGTGGAGATCGATCAAATGGCGACGGTACGGGTTGGCGACAAGGTGAAAGAGGGTGACCTTTTAACCAAAGGTGTTGTGCCCCCCCATACTCTCTTGGAGACAGCCGGCGTGCAGAAGGTGAGAGGATATCTGCTAACCGAGATTCATAAGGTTTACAAGGCCCAGGGGGTGGATATCAACGATAAGCACCTCGAGGTGATCATCCGCCATATCTTAAACAACGTCCGCATTGTGGATCAAGGCGACTCACGCTTCCTGCTGGGTGACTTGGTTGCACTGGAGGAGTTCCACCAGGAGGTACAGGCGTTGGTCCGCTGGAACTCTGAGGCGGAGCGGGTCCGCAAGGAGACGATTGGCGAGAAGATTGCCGAAGACGTGGTTGCAAGCGGGCGGTTGATTGCCTCAAGTGGTCAGTGTTTGACCGAGGAGACCCTGAAGGCCGCACACTGTGCAGGCCTCAACTTTATCCGCATCCAACGAGGGGAAGAACTCTTCGAGATCCCATTAAAGGACAAGCGCCTTCCTATTGGTGAGCGCGAGCTTCTGCGTATCTCCAAGGCGGCGCTGCAGACGAAAGGATGGCTCTCTGCTGCCTCCTTCCAGCGGACAACCAAGGTCCTTGCCGAGGCAGCCTTGCGGGGAGAGGTGGATAAACTGGAAGGGCTGAAGCCAAACATCATTGTTGGAAAAAAGATTCCGGCTGGGACTGGGTTCCCCGCAGCACCGAAGACCCTGGAGGACGAGCTAGTGGAGGCTGGGGAATCGCCTTCCAACGGTGACTTGACAGAATCTATGAGCTAATCTATAATCTGCTACAATTTGGAGTGTGAAGATGCCGACGATCAATCAACTTATTCGACTAGGACGTAAACCGAAGGTAAGAAAGAGTAAGGCTCCGGCACTCGGTTCCTGCCCACAGCGGCGAGGCGTCTGCACGCGTGTCTACACCCGCACCCCTAAAAAGCCGAATTCGGCACTGCGCAAGGTTGCTCGTGTCCGCTTGAGTAATGGGAAGGAAGTCACCGCTTACATCGGCGGTGAGGGGCACAACCTTCAAGAGCACTCGATGGTCATAGTACGGGGCGGCCGAGTGAAGGACCTTCCAGGAGTACGTTACCACATCGTTCGTGGCCCCCTCGACGCGGAAGGGGTAGAGGGACGTCGACAGGGGCGCTCGAAGTACGGAGCTAAGAAGGGGAGCTAGGTGGAAAGAATGCAGATACCAGGCCGGGGTGTCGAACCTGATATCAAGTATAACAGCAGGCTCCTCGCGAAGCTGATTAATTATGTCATGCTGGACGGCAAGAAGTCGATCGCGGAGCGGATCGTTTATAAAGCCTTGGGACAGGTCGATGATCGAAGTAGTGATTCTCCTGTCCTTGAGGTTTTCAACGCCGCGGTCGCGAACTGCTCTCCCCGCTTGGAAGTACGCACCCGTCGTGTCGGTGGAGCCAATTACCAGGTTCCCTACGAGGTGCCCCGGGATCGGCAGACTGCCCTTGCCCTTCGTTGGATCGTTCGGGCCGCTCGTGAGCGCGGCGAGCATACAATGAGTGGGCGCCTTGCCGCGGAGATTATTGATGCGGCGCGCAAGGAAGGGAAAGCTTACAACAAGCGGCTCGATGTCCACCGCATGGCTGAAGCCAACCGTGCTTTTGCCCACTACCGCTGGTAGTCGGGTTCAATTCCTTGTTTTCTAGGTGGTAGAAAGAGAGCTTCTATGTCCACCGACGTTTCTGTGGGGATAAAACGGGTCCGTAATATTGGCATCATGGCTCATATAGATGCTGGGAAGACCACCACCACGGAACGGATTCTTTACTACACTGGACGGACCCATAAGATGGGCGAAGTACACGAAGGGGATACTGAGATGGACTGGATGACCCAGGAGCGAGAACGGGGAATCACTATCACGTCTGCGGCGACAACCTGCTCCTGGCGCGACCACTGGATCAACATTATCGATACCCCGGGGCATGTGGACTTCACTGCTGAGGTGGAGCGGTCACTACGCGTACTCGACGGGGGAATTGTTATCTTCTCTGGAGTGGAGATGGTGGAATCGCAGTCCGAAACCGTGTGGCGACAAGCGGATCGTTACCGTATTCCACGCTTGGCGTTTGTCAACAAGCTTGATCGCGTTGAGTCGAGTTATACCCAAACCCTGGCGATGATCGAGGATCGGTTGGGTGTAGTCGTCGTTCCACTTCAGCTTCCCTATCGTGACGAGAATCGCCGCTTGGTGGGAATGATTGACCTCCTCGCACGGCGCCTGATCGTTTGGGACCCTAAGAGCAAGGGAGAGCGTTATGAGTATCTCTCCGTTCCTGAAACGATCTGGGAGGAGCTAGAGCGCTATCGTGAAATGGCTGTTGAGAGAGTCGCCGAGTATGACGACCGGGTGATGGAGGCGTATATTGCGGGTGCAGAAATTGACGCGGCGGCGTTCCATGAAGGACTTCGCCGTGGGTGTATCCACCACAGCGTTGTTCCAGTTTTGGGAGGTTCGGCCTTCCAAAACCAGGGCGTACAGCCGCTTCTCGACGCCGTTGTTCGTTACCTTCCCTCGCCGGTGGATATCCCTCCAGTGCGTGGAGTAGGTAGTGACGAAGAGCGTACAGCGGAGGTTGATCAACCATTCTCTGCGTTGGCGTTCAAAGTCGTCACCGATCGCTATACCGGGCGATTGGTGTTTATCAGGGTTTATTCAGGAAAAGTGGAAGCAGGTAACCATCTGTTCAATGCGTCAACAGGTAAGGGCCTTCGACTTATGAAGATTTTCCGGATGCACGCCAATCAGCGCACTCCCTTGAATGAAACGCAGGCGGGGGAGATCGTAGCGATTGTAGGTTCTCGCGAGATCTCGACTGGAGATACGCTCTGCGATAAGTCTTCCCCGATCCTCCTAGAGAAAATAAAATTTCCGGAACCGGTCGTCTTTATTGCTATCGAACCGCGTACCGAGGCCGAGCAGGGGGTCCTCTCCGAGGGGTTGGCGAAGCTTGCTCAAGAGGATCCGACCTTCCGTGTGGATGTCAATAAGACGACGAATCAAACGATTATCTCAGGGATGGGGGAGCTGCATTTGGAGGTCCTAGTGCGCCGACTTCGTGAGGAGTACGGCATCTCTGCTCTTGTGGGGCAGCCCCAGGTTGCCTATCGCGAGACGCTCAGCGAGCCGATTGACGTGGAGGGAAAATTTGTCAAGCAGACCGGAGGACGAGGGCAATACGGCCATGTTATCGTCCACTTCGAGCCCCTCCCGCGCGGAAGCGGTTTTCAATTTACAGATACAGTCAAGAGAGACGAGATCCCACGGGAGTATAGAGCGGCGATTGAGAAGGGGCTGAAGGAGACGTTGACAAACGGTCCCCTCGCCGGTTATCCTTTAGTGGATATTGGGGCTACCTTGATTGGGGGATCTTTTCACCCAGTCGATTCGTCCGAGCTAGCCTTCCGGGTGGCTGCAGTTACTGCGCTTCATAAGGTATATAGAAGGGGAAGTTTTGACCTTCTTGAGCCAATTATGGAGGGGGAGGTAATCACTCCGGGCGAGTACCTGGGGGAAATTATGGAGGACCTGGCGCGCAGGCGCGGGGAGATCCGAGAACTTCAGTCGCGGGAGATGGTGCAGATCGTCTTCGTGGCTATCCCACTCGCGGAGACGTTCGGCTATGCTACGCGACTGCGTTCTTTGACTCAAGGTCGAGCTACCTACACACTGCGTGTGGTGCGCTACGATGTGGTCCCAGAAGGGTTTAGGAAGGAGATTATCAGGAGTCGAGGTTACTCTAGCTATGGCGAGAGAGAAGATTAGAATCAAGCTGCGGGGCTACGACCATGAACTGGTCGACAGCTCGATCAAAAAGATCGTGGACTCGGCGACAGAGACCCGCGCCAAGATTTCAGGTCCCATCCCTCTTCCGACGAAGAGGCGAATCTATACGGTCCTGCGCTCCCCGCACATTGATAAGAGGTCAATGGAGCACTTTGAGCGACGGATTCACACTCGGTTGCTTGATATCAAGGAGCCGACCTCGGAGACGATCAATGCGTTGATGGACATCGAACTTCCCACTGGGGTTGACATCGAGATCAAGCTCTAAAGGCGGAGGGTGTAACGGATGGCTCTAGGCATCTTAGCGCGAAAGATAGGGATAACGCAATTATTTGTCGACGATCGTGCTGTCGGGGCGACGGTTATGGAAACGCAGCCGTGTACAGTGGTGCAAGTAAAGACCGTGGAGACGGACGGGTACAACGCGATTCAACTCGGTTATCAGGAGGTCGCAGAGCGAAAGGTGACGCATCCTCTTCAAGGGCACTACAAGAAAGCGGGTGTGCCACCGCACCGGCGTCTGTTTGAGGTACGCGTGGACGACTCCTCCGTTTACAATACAGGAGATAAGATCGGAGCGGAGATCTTTTCTGAGGGAGATAAGATTGACGTTACCGGGATCTCGCGCGGACTAGGTTTCCAGGGAGTGGTAAAAAGGTGGAACTTCGCCGGTGGACCGAAATCACATGGCTCCCACTTTCACAGGCGTCCGGGATCGGTGGGGAACTGTGTCGACCCCGGGCGAGTGGTTAAGGGGAAAAAGCTTCCTGGACACACTGGTAATCACCGCGTTACGATTAAGAAAGTGAGGGTCTTGCGGGTCGATCCAGAGAGGAATCTGATGGTGCTCAAAGGATCGACCCCTGGTCCGCGCGGTTCTGTCTTACAGTTGAGGAAAAGTGATGGTTGAAGCAAAGCTGTACACTTTTGATGGAACGAGTGAGCCCCAGGTTGTTGAACTGGATAAGGGTATCTTTGGCGCCAAGGTCAACCCCGACCTTTTGCATCGGGCTGTTCGTATGCAGCTTATGAACCGGCGACAGGGGACGAGTTCGAGCAAGGGGCGCGGAGAAGTACGCGGTGGTGGTCGCAAACCCTGGCGACAGAAGGGGACCGGGCGGGCTCGCGCTGGCTCGCGTCGCTCTCCCCTTTGGGTTGGTGGTGGTGTTACTTTTGGCCCGAAGCCGCGCTCCTATCACTTGAAGCTGACGAAGAAGATGCGCCAGGGGGCTCTGACTTCGGCTCTCTCCGATCGCGCTCACGAAGGGAAAGTCGTCCTCCTTGATCGGATGGGATTTGAGGAGCCGAAGACTAAGGCTGCCATCTCCCTATTGAACCGTCTCCAGATGACCACTACTACCTTGATGGTGGTCGCTGCTGATGAGTATAATCGCCCCGTCAAGAAATCTTTCTCCAATCTTCCCCGGATCAAGTGTTTGGCCTGTGTTGGGGTGAATGTGTACGACGTTCTGCGTCATGAGAAGCTTGTATTTACTTTGGGAGCGCTGGATGAGTTGAAGGAAAGGTTCTAGCTGTGGTGAAATTGGCGGATGCCGAGGATATTGTCATTGCCCCGATTCTAACCGAAGAGACATGGGCGAAGATGGAAGATAACAAATATGCGTTTCGAGTTGCCCTTGGTGCGAACAAGGTCGAGATTAAGAAAGCGATCGAGGAGCTGTTCAAGGTAAAGGTGGAAAAGGTTTGGACAGCGAATATGAAGGGCAAGCCTCGCCGAGAACGACTGAACCAGTTACACGGACGGACGTCGCGGTGGCGAAAGGCCATCGTGCGACTGGCCGCTGGTGACCGAATCGATGTGATGGGGGGATAGATATGTCTTTGAAGAGATTTAAGCCGACATCGCCTGGGCGTCGCCACGCCGATCTCCCCGATTATAGTGAACTCACGCCAGTGGCACCGGAGAAGAGTCTCCTCCAACCGATCCACAAGAAAGGGGGACGGAACTTCCAGGGGAAGACCACGGTGCGGTGGCGCGGTGGAGGGCACAAGCGTCGCTATCGGACCATCGATTTCTCTCGCGCCAAGGATGGAATCCCAGCGCGAGTCGTCTCGCGTGAGTACGATCCGAACCGATCGGCGTGGATCACGCTTCTTAGCTACGCCGATGGCGAAAAACGGTATATCCTTGCGCCCATCGCGCTTCAGATTAGAGCGCGAGTGGAAGCAGGGGAGACTGCAGAGGTCCGCGTTGGTAACGCCATGCCCCTGCGCCGCATTCCGCTTGGAGCGGTGATTCATAACCTGGAGCTTAGTCCTGGAAGTGGGGGGAAAGTTGCGCGCGCGGCCGGGACGTCGGCAAAGCTGATCGGCAAGGAGGGCGATCGGGCACACGTGCGTATGCCTTCCGGTGAGGTACGGATCTTCGACACGGAGTGTCGAGCCACGATCGGGGAGGTCTCTAACCCCGACCACAAGAACGTGAAAAATGGGAAGGCGGGGCGCATTCGCCACCTGGGGCGCAAGCCTAAGGTACGCGGTGTAGCGATGAACCCTGTCGACCACCCGCATGGTGGCGGAGAGGGGCGCGCCCGTGTCGGGCGGCCGCAGGTTTCGCCGACTGGAAAGTTAGCCAAGGGCGGCCGCACGCGGAAGAAGAGAAAGCGGTCAAGCATCCTCATTGTGCGCCGGGCTGGCAAGGGGAGACGATAAGGAGTCACGGTATGCCGAGATCGATGAAGAAAGGACCGTACGTGCAGGAGAGCCTTCTAAAGAAGGTGCATAAGGCCAAGCGGGGAGAACTGGAGGAGATTAAAACGTGGGCGCGGGCCTCTATGGTCACCCCGGAGATGGTGGGGCTGACGATCAGGGTTCACAATGGGAAGGTGCACGTGCCGGTTTACATTGTTGAGAATATGGTCGGGCACAAACTGGGGGAGTTCGCGCCGACGCGGACCTTCCGTGCCCACGGTGGGATGAAGAAGAAACGGGCCTCGGGCCTGACCTAGGAAGAGATGATGGAAGCGCGTGCAGTAACGAAATTTATTCGTGTGTCTCCTCGCAAGGCGCGGCTGGTGATCGACTGTATTCGCGGCAAGGAGATCAACGAAGCACTACAGATTGTCTCGTTATCCAATAGAAAGGCGGCGCGACCAATCCGCAAAACGTTAGAGTCAGCGCTCGCCAATGCAGAGAATAACTATGACATCGATGTCGATCGACTGGTTGTACTGCGCGCTACTGTCGACATGGGCCGTAGCTTGCGGCGTTTGCGGCCTCGGGCGATGGGGCGGGCTGACATCATCCGCCGGCCGACGAGTAACATCACGATCGTCGTAGGCGAGAAGAGGGATGAATAATGGGGCAGAAGGTGCATCCGATCGGATTTCGGGTAGGGGTAACTCGCAAATGGATCTCCAATTGGTATAACCCCAAACTTGCTCCGGAGTATATCGCCGAAGATAAGCGAATTCGTGACCTTATCGGCCAGCGGTATCGCCGAGCCGCAGTGGCAGAGGTGAACATCGAGCGGTCCAAAGAGGATCGTGTATCGATAGTTGTTCGCTCGGCACGGCCGGGGATCATCATTGGCCGGGGAGGGAGCGAGATCGAGGGATTGCAGACGGCACTGGAACGTCTCACCGGCAGGAAGGTAAAAGTGTCGATTAAGGAGGTCGAGCGACCTGACTTGGAGGCGACGCTTGTTTCACAAGATGTGGCGATGCAGATTGAGAGCCGCATTGTGCCAGCCCGTGCCATGAAAGAGGTGATCCGACGTGTGATGGGTGCGGGGGCTGAAGGGGTGAAAATCAAGGTGAGTGGCCGACTTGGCGGTGCGGAGATCGCCCGGTCGATCACGATGATGCAGGGCCGGGTTCCACTGCAGACGATCCGCGCGGACATCGATTACGGTTTTACTGAGGCAAGGACAAAGTATGGGAATATCGGGGTCAAGGCGTGGGTCTTCCGTGGTGAGCGTACCCCGCTGGCGCAGCGAGATGAGGTGAGATAGAATGGCTCTTCTTTTCCCCAAAAGGACAAAGTACAGGAAATTCCATCGCGGGCGGATGAAGGGAAAGGCGACGCGGGGGAGCGAGATCGCGTTTGGTGAGTACGGAATTCAGGCCCTTGCCCCTGCTTGGATTACCGGTCAACAGATCGAGGCCTGTCGGACGACAATCGCCCGTCAGACACACCGCGATTCTAAGATCTGGATTCGGATCTTCCCCGACAAGTCGATCACGAAGCATCCTGCGGAAGCGCGCATGGGGAAAGGGAAGGGCCCGGTAGATCACTGGGTGGCAGTTATAAAGACAGGGCGGGTCCTGTTTGAGATCGCAGGGATCGGTGAGGCGGAGGCCAAAAGGGTGCACGAACTCGTCAGCCACAAACTCCCCATTCCCACTCGGCTGAAGCGTAAGAGTGTGCTGGGAGGAGAGGTATGAAGGCCGAGAATCTGCGCGAGTTGACCGCAGAGGAACTGACACAGAAGGGGAGGGAACTTAAGAGGAAACTGTTCAATCTGCGTTTCCAGAAGGTGAGCGGAGAGTTGGATAATACAGCCGAACTGGCAAAGACTCGCAAGGATATTGCCCGGGTGATGACGGTTGCCCGCAAGAAGATGCGGGAGGCGAGAGGATGAAGAAAGTGAAGATCGGGCGGGTGGTGAGCGATCGCATGGAGAAGACCATTGTTGTAAAGGTTGAGGAACGTCGCCTCCATCCTCGCTACCCCAAGTATATCCGGAAACATTTTAAGTTTTACGCACATGATCCTGTTGGGGCGGCGGGACTAGGGGATTTAGTGAAGATTGAGGAATCCCGCCCTTACAGCCGGATCAAGCGCTGGAGACTGGTTGAAATCATTGAGAAAGCGGAGGCCTAGGCGTGATTCAAATGCAGACGATGCTTAGGGTGGCGGATAACTCTGGGGCGAAACAGGTCCGCTGCATCAACGTCCTGGGGCCGTCGCACCGGCGACGTGGCGAGATCGGGGATATCGTAGTTGGTTCGGTGCGCAAGCACCTTCCTACGAGTGACATTGAGAAGGGGCAGATCGTGAAAGGGGTCATCGTCCGTACGCGTAGTGCGTACCGCCGGAAAGATGGAACCTACATCCGATTCGATGATAACGCAATCGTTCTTATCAACAACCAGGGTGAACCGATTGGGACACGTGTGTTCGGACCGGTGGCACGCGAACTGCGGGATAAGAGGATGTTGCGGATTATCTCCCTCGCTCCTGAGGTC
The DNA here is from genome assembly GCA_003545155.1 of Candidatus Acetothermia bacterium. Classification (GTDB taxonomy): domain Bacteria; phylum Bipolaricaulota; class Bipolaricaulia; order UBA7950; family UBA9294; genus UBA9294. Next base: position 14,347 of record DQCH01000132.1, on the reverse strand, counting down.
CTGTAAAGGAGTGGATGATGAGAAAGGTGCGCAAGGGAGACCGAGTGAAGGTGATTGCCGGAAACGACCGTGGGAAGATTGGGAAGGTGCTCGTCGTCTACCCTGAGCGAAATCGTATCATCGTGGAGAATGTGCACATGATCACAAAGCACCAGCGGGCGACGCAGAGCCTACGTGAGCCGGGGATCATAAAGCGTGAGGGGACGATTCACGTTTCCAATGTGCTGCCGGTCTGTCCTGAGTGTGGAATTCCGACGCGGGTCGGGTTCACGGTGGTGGACGGCGAAAAGATGCGTCGCTGCAAACAGTGTGGGGAGATATTTAGATAGAGATGTTACTGCGTGAAAAGTTTAAAACAGAGGTTGTTCCACGGTTGATGAAGGAGCTTCGCCTTAAGAACGTGATGCAAGTCCCGCGTGTGGAGAAGGTCATTATTAATATGGGGATCTCAGATACGGACAATCCAAAAGTGCTCGAGGGTGCGGTGAAGAACCTGGCGAAGATCACTGGGCAGAAGCCGATCGTGACAAAGGCGAGATACTCAATTTCCGACTTCCACCTTACGGCCGGGGAACCGGTTGGATGCAAGGTGACGTTGCGCCGTGCCCGGGCGTATGAATTCTTAAACAAATTGTTCAACGCAGTACTTCCTGGGATCCGTGACTTCCGCGGCCTGTCGAGCTCCTCGTTTGACGGCCGGGGTAACTACTCACTTGGGTTAAGCGAGCAGTTGGCCTTTCCGGAAATTTCATACAACGAGATCACTGCAACCCAGGGAATGGATATCACGATTGTTACTACCGCGAGGAGCGATCAAGAGGGATACGCCCTGTTAAAGGGGCTTGGACTTCCTTTCAAGGATTAGGGGGAGAGTGAATGGCAAAGAAGGCGCTGGTCATAAAAAGCAACAAGGAGCCAAAGTATTCAGTCAGGGCATACAATCGGTGCAGCCTGTGTGGGCGCCCACACGGGTACATCCGTGATTTTGGAATCTGTCGACTTTGCTTTCGCAAGCTCGCGCACAAGGGGGAGATCCCCGGCGTGAAGAAGTCAAGCTGGTAAGGAAGGACGATGATGATAGCGCACCCCATTGCCGATATGCTAACGCGCATACGAAACGCGAGCGCGAAATTTCACCCTGAGGTCTTGATGCCACACTCGAATATGAAAGAGGCGATCGCGCGCATCCTAGAAGCGGAAGGCTACATCATGGGCTACGAGGTGCTCCCTCGCGAGCCCCAGCCTGTGCTTCGTATTGAACTTAAGTATGAGGGAGAACGGAGTCAGGCGAAACGGGCGATCACCGACATTAGGCTTGTGAGCAAGTCCTCTCGCCGTGTCTATGTTGGCAAGGAGGAAATCCCACGGCCCTTGGGTGGCATGGGGATCTGTATCCTCTCCACTTCCCAAGGTGTTCTCTTGGGGAGTGAGGCTCAGGAGCGAGGGATCGGGGGCGAGGTTCTCTGTGAGGTGTTGTAAGGTGGTAAGCGATGTCTAAGGTCGGGAAGGTCCCGGTGAAAATTCCGGATGATGTCAAGGTCGTGGTCGGACCGGTGACAATTGCGGTGGAAGGGAAATACGGTCGCCTCGTGCAGACCTATCGCCCGGATGTGGTAGAGATCACCGTTGCTGATGGGATCGCCTCAGTGGAACGTCGGCATGAGGGGAAGCAGTACCGCGCCTTTCACGGCCTTTACCGCAGCCTTCTCGCCAACATGGTGTACGGCGTCTCGCAGCGCTGGGAGAAAGCGCTGTTGATAAAGGGGCTCGGATATCGGGCGAGACTTCAGGGGAGGACTCTCATCCTTGATCTTGGCTATTCAAAGCCGGTAGAGTACGAGCTCCCCGAGCACGTGGAAGCCGAACTTCCAAATCCCGGAGAGATCATCCTCCGTGGGGCAAACAAGCAGCAGGTTGGGCAGGTTGCTGCCGAGATTCGGGCGTTGCGCAAGCCTGAGCCGTATAAAGGGAAAGGTATCAGGTACAAGGATGAACAGGTGTTACACAAGGCCGGTAAGCTTGGAGGCCAGGGCGCTGGCTTGGGAGAGTGAATGAGATGGCGATGATTAACAGGAAGGCACAGCGCATCAAGCGCCACCGTCGGCTTCGCAAGAAAGTCCACGGGACGGGGGAGCGTCCTCGTCTGTGTGTTACCAAGAGCCTCTGCCACGTCTACGCCCAGCTAATCGACGACGAGGCGGGCGAGACTCTCGCGTCGGCGTCTACGGTTGATAAAGAGTTGCAAGGGATGGTGCACGGATGCAACATCCCCGCCGCAAAGAAGGTAGGAGAGCTTTTGGCTAAGCGGGCGCTTAAAAGCGGCATTGAAACGGTTGTCTTCGATCGGGGTGGCTACCCTTACCACGGTGTGGTTGCTGCTCTGGCTGAGGAAGCTCGTAAGGGAGGGTTAAGGTTTTGATCACCACCGACGAGTTTGAAAATGAGATCATAGAGATCAGACGGGTGAGCAAGGTTACCAAGGGTGGTCGAAATCTGAAGTTTCGAGTGCTGATAGTCGTCGGGGATCGCAAAGGTCGAGTCGGAGTTGGTTTGGGAAATACGACCGAGATCCCGCGCGCTATCCACCAGGCGATCCGCGACGCCAAAAAGAACCTGATCGAAGTTCAACTGGACGGAGGGACGGTTCCCCATGAAGTGATTGGGAAGTTCAAGGCGGGGAGGGTCCTGTTGAAGCCAGCTCACGCCGGTACAGGAGTCATCGCCGGGGTGACGGTGGGGGCAATCTGTCGGCTGACCGGGGTAAAGGATATTCTGACTAAATCCTTGGGAACGACGAATCCTCTCACCCTGTCGCGAGCGGCGATAAACGGTTTGGCACAATTGCGTAGCCGTAGCGAAGTTAAGACGCTTCGAGGGCATGAGGACGAAGCGGGCGAGGAGGTCAAGGATGAAACTTGAGGATCTTCGCCCTACTAAAGGGAGTGTTCATAAGCGGAAGCGCGTTGGGCGTGGCTATGGATCTGGACGTGGCGGACACGAGAGCGGTCGCGGAACTAAGGGACAAAACTCCCGCAGCGGTGGTGGGGTTCGGCTTGGTTACGAGGGTGGACAGACCCCAATATGGATGCGTTTTCCTAAACGGGGTTTTCATAATTACGCACGTGTTAAGTACGCCTGTGTGAACCTGGATGCTATCGAGAGCCGTTTCCCGGCACAGGCTGAGGTGACGCTTCAACGCTTGCGTGAAATGAACCTTGTCAAAGGAAGTGAAGCGCGGTTGAAGGTCCTAGGCAGGGGGGAGTTGAGTAAGCCTCTCACGGTGCGGGCACACCGCTTTACACATGCAGCCAGACGGAAGATCGAGCAAGCGGGTGGAAAGGTTGAGGTGGCCTGAGCATGTGGGAGAAATTCTCGCACCTGTTCAAGGTTCCTGAGCTTCGCAAGAGAATATTATTTACCCTCGGCGCGATCATTGTTTTTCGCTTGGGAACCCATATCGCTGTTCCTGGTGTCGATGCGGAAGCGCTTAAGAACTTCTTTGCCACGCAGGGTGGTGGAATCTTCGATTTTATGAACATGTTCACCGGCGGGGCGTTACAGCGATTCTCGCTGTTTGCCCTTGGGGTAACGCCGTACATCAACGCCTCGATTATCTTCAGCTTGCTCACCGCTGTCATTCCAAAACTGAAGGAGCTACAGCAGCAGGGCCGCGAGGGGCGGCGGAAGATCACCACATATACCCGTTGGGCGACCCTGGGCCTGGCGACCGTGCAGGGCGCAACGATGAGCATGTTGATTGTCAACTGGGGCTTGTCAAGCGGTGGACTTTGGTTCTACCTTACCTCGGTTCTCACTTTGACCACGGGGACGATCTTTCTGATGTGGCTCGGAGAGAGGATGACTGAGAACGGAATCGGGAATGGGATCAGCATGATCATCATGATCGGTATCCTCTCCCGTTTCCCTGCGCAGCTACAATCGACCTACATCGAGATTTCCGCGGGCACGGTGAGCCCTTTCTGGGGGCTGGCGTTCTTTGCTATTTTTGTGATAGTCGTTGCTGGGGTGACCATGATTCAACAGGGACAGCGGAAGATCGCGATCCAGTACGCCAAGAGAACCTCCGGCCGCCGTGTCTATGGCGGGCATACATCACACTTGCCGATCCGTGTGAATCAGGGTGGGGTCATCCCAATCATCTTCGCCTCGGCTCTTCTCACCATGCCGATGACCCTAACCCAGTGGGCTCCAGGGCTAGCGTGGTTGACACCTTACGTCCAAAATGGGAGCCTTCCCTATATTCTTGCCTACGTGATTCTTATTATCTTCTTCACCTACTTCTACAGCTCGATCGTCTTTGATCCGCAGGATGTGGCAAAGAACGTGCGCGAGTCGGGGGGGTTCATACCCGGTGTGCGACCGGGGAAATCGACGGCCGACTACATCTCGGGGGTGCTGAATCGGCTGCTATTGATCGGTGCGCTCTTCCTGGCTGCGGTCGCCGTGTTGCCGTACATCTTCTCGGCGTTAAGCGGGATTCGAGGGATGTTCCTCATTGGGGGGACGTCACTCCTGATTGTAGTCGGCGTTGGAATCGATACCCTGATGCAGATCGAAGCTCACCTTGTCATGCGTCACTATGAAAGCTTGACCAAGGCTGGGGGCCTTCTTGGACGGAGGAGATAATGACTCGTAAGAGGATCGCCCTCCTCGGCCCTCCTGGCGCAGGAAAAGGAACTCAGGCGAAGCTGATCTCTGACAAAACCGGTCTTTGTCATCTGTCGACCGGTGACATACTTCGCGATGAGGTGGCACATGGGACAGAAATTGGTCGGGCGGCAAAGTTGCATATGGATCGTGGTGATCTCGTCCCAGACAAGCTAATCATAGACATGATTCATGAGCGGATTGCGAAAACGGACGGGTTCATCCTCGACGGGTTCCCACGTACGGTCGCCCAGGCCGAGGCGCTTTTAAAGATCACCTCGCTCGATCTGATGATTAACATCACCCTGTCGCGGGCGGAAGTGATAAAGCGGCTTTCGTCACGCCGCGTGTGTCGCGAGTGCGGAAAGATCTATAACCTTCTCTTCAATCCGCCGAAGATCAAAACCCGCTGCGACCTCTGTGGGGGAGAACTCTTTCAGCGGGACGACGATCGACCTGAGGTGGTCGATAACCGGTACGACGTGTACATGCAGGCGACAGCCCTCCTGGTTGATTTCTACCGTGAGCGAGGGCTGCTGCGTGAGGTTGATGGTGCTCAGCCGACTGCTATGGTACTCGAAAGAATCATGGACCTCCTCGCTTTATGATCACTCTTAAGACCCCCTCCGAGATTGCTATCATGCGTGAGAATGGGAGAATACTTGCTTTGACCTTACGCGCGATCTGTGAGGAGGTAACCCTGGGAAAGAGCACCGCCTCCCTTGATCACTTAGCCGAGGCGCTGATTCGCAAAGCGGGGGCGAAACCGGCATTTAAGGGTTACCAGGGGTATCCAGCGACGATCTGTGCCTCGATCAACGACGAAGTGGTGCATGGAATCCCATCGGAGCGGCTGCTTAAAGCCGGGGATATTCTCTCCATCGACATCGGTCTCTTTCGCGAAGGTCTGTATATGGATATGGCAACGACAGTTCCTATTGGTGACATTGATGAGGCAGCGGATCACCTCCTGCGGGTAACCGAGGAGAGCTTGTGGCAGGGTATCAAACGGGTTACAATTGGGAATCGTCTATCAGACATCTCGCATGCGATCGGCTCCTATGTGAAGAGTAAGGGGCTGCACGTGGTGAGAGAGTATGTAGGGCATGGTATAGGGAGAAAGCTACACGAGGATCCCCAAATTCCGAATTACGGTCTGCCAGGACAGGGCCCACGGCTACAACCGGGGATGGTCTTCGCAATCGAGCCGATGGTGAAGACCGATCCTGAACCAACTCGGGTCCTCGATGACAACTGGACTGTAGTGACGGCAACTGGGGGCCTAGCAGCGCATTTTGAACATACCGTTGCCCTGACGGAGAGGGGAGTAGATGTCCTGACGATAGGAGGTGAATGAAGACGTAGTGGTTAAGTCGGAAAAACGCGATCAAAAAAAGACAGATGTGATCCGACAGCGAGGTGAGGTTATTGAGAGCCTGCCGAGCTCAATGTTTCGCGTGAGGCTGACCAATGGACATGTCGTTCTGTGTCATATTTCAGGTCGAATCCGCAAGCATTATATTCGTATCCTGACAGGAGACCGCGTGGTTGTAGAGTTCTCGCCATACGACCTGACCAAGGGGCGGATCGTATACCGGGAGAGTTAACCGCTACGTTAATTTACGATGAAGGTGCGAAGCTCGGTAAAGAAAATGTGTGCTAAGTGCAAGGTGATTCGACGTAACGGTCGAGTGATGATTATCTGCAAGAATCCCAAGCACAAGCAGCGACAGGGCTAAGGGGAGAAAGACATGGCACGGATAGCCGGGGTCAACCTGCCGAATGACAAGAGGATCGAGATTGGTCTTACCTACATCTTTGGGGTTGGCCGTTCGCGCGCTGCTGAAATCATCGGGCGAACAGGGATCTCGCCGGGCGTGAGGGTAAGGGAACTGACCGAGAAGGAGATCGCAGCTCTGCGGCGGGAGGTAGAGCAATATGTGGTGGAGGGAGACCTGCGCCGTCGAATCTATGCTGGCATTCAGCGGCTGAAGGATATCAATGCCTATCGCGGGATCCGACATAAGCGAAGGCTTCCAGTTCGCGGGCAGCATACACGGTCGAACGCGCGAACCTGGAAAGGGCCACGATCGGCCAAGGCAGGAAAGAAGAGGTAGGGATGGCGAAGAACATCAAGCTTGAGCGGGCACGTGTCCATATTCACGCTACCTTCAACAACACGATCATCACTGTGACTGACCCGAACGGGGACCCGATTACCTGGAAGAGCCCAGGGGTGGTTGGGTACAAGGGATCGCGAAAGGGGACTCCTTATGCCGCCCAGATTGCGGCCGAGTCGCTGATACGTGAAATGAAAGAATACGGGATTCGATCCGTGTGTGTGACAGTAAAGGGGACTGGATCAGGGAGACAGTCTGTAGTACAGACCATTAAGGGATCGGGTATCCGGGTTGAAGAGGTCAAGAACGTCACCCCGGTCTCTCACAGCAGCAGTAAGGTGAAACGATAATGGGGCGAGATACAGACCCTAAGTGCAAAAAGTGCCGTAGGGAAGGGGAGAAGCTCTTCCTGAAAGGGAGTCGGTGCTATACGAGGAGCTGTCCGATGTCGGGCCGCAGTTCTCCGCCGGGGGAGAGGCCGAAGAGGCGTCGCCCACGGAGGAGTCAATACCTTCTCCACCTGCGCGAGAAACAGAAGACGAAGCGGATTTACGGCGTGAGAGAGCAGCAGTTCCGCAACTACGTGGAGCAAGCGAAGCGGCGCAAAGGGGTCACCGGTGAGGCACTCCTCTCTCTCCTCGAGCGGCGGCTTGATAACACCCTCTATCGCGCTGGATTTGCCTCCTCGCGCGCACAGGCGCGCCAACTGATTGTGCACGGTCACTTCCAACTAAACGACAGGGCAGTCAACATCCCTTCCGTGTTGGTGCGGGAGGGGGATACCGTGTCGGTTAAGGAAGGACGACGCGACCGGGTGAAGGGAATCGTAGAGGCAAACAAAGACCGCGAGATTCCGCGTTGGCTGGAGAAGAACCTGGAAGCGCTGAAGTGCCAGGTAATTGCCCCTCCTAACGTGGAAGAGATCGGACATAGTATCGCCGTGAACCTGATCGTTGAATTCTACTCCCGCTAGGAGGTAGGTATGGATGAACTGGTCTTCCCCCAGGGGATCAAGACTGAAGAGTTGACCCCCACCTATGGCAAGATCGTCATCGAACCGCTCGAACGCGGGTTTGCCACTACCCTTGGCAACAGCCTGCGCCGGGTTCTCCTAGCCTCGATACCGGGTGCCGCGGTGGTGAGGGTGAACTTCGCTGGTAAGCACCATGAGTACGACACGATCGAGGGGGTCAAAGAGGACGTCCTTGAGATTATTCTTAATATCAAGGACCTTGCGTTGCGCCTTCATGGGGATGAGCTGAAGCGGCTCACCCTCGAGAGTAAGGGGCCGTGCGAGGTGACCGCCACCGACATATCGCTTCCTTCTGGAGTAGAAGTGATCAATCCCGACTTGCACATCGCTACCCTGAACAAGAAGGGTTTCCTGGAGATAGAGATGGAAGTGGAAGCGGGATTCGGCTACCGCCCAGCGGAGGAGAATAAGCTCGAGGATTCACCCTTGGCGGTTATTCCAATCGACTCAGATTTTTCCCCAGTGAGGCAGGTGAACTTCGTGATCGAAGGAACCCGCGTCAGGGGAAAGACGGGGTATGAGCGGTTGATTCTTGAGTTGACCACTAACGGGGGGATCAAGCCTGAAGAGGCTCTCTCCGAGTCAGCGCGCATCCTGCAGCGGCATCTTGACCTGTTCAGTGACTTCGCCCAGCACCCGTTCGGGCTTGCTGCGGAAGAGGGAAAAGAGGAGGAAAGCGCTTTAGCGGTTTCGTTGAGTGAGTTGCAGGTCGATCAGCGTGCTTGCAACCTCCTTCTGGAGGCGGAGATCACTACGTTGGGAGAGCTCCTCACCCGGCCACGTGAGGAACTGCTTGATATTCATGGGTTTGGCGCAAAGACCTTGAGCAAGGTGGAAGATCGCTTGAGGGAACTCGGTTACGAGCTCAAGGGTGAACAGGAGGTTCAAGATGAGGCATCGGCGGGACATCGATAAGCTCGGCATGACGAAGAGCCACCGAGAAAGCGTCCTGGCGAACGTTACCAAGGGGTTGATCCTTAACAGCAAGGTCGATACGACACTTAAGCGGGCCAAGGCTTCTCAACGGTATACTGAAAGGGTTATCTCGTTGGCACGTCGGGGGGACCAGCATGCGCGACGGATCGTCTTTGCCCGACTGCAGGACAAGGCAGTTGTTGACAAACTGTTTAGTGAGATAGGACCGCGATACAAGGACCGCCCTGGTGGATACACGCGAGTGGTGAAGCTCGGCCCGCGCCGAGGAGACGGTGCTGAACAGGCACGATTGATGCTTGTTTGAGCGCTCACCGGAGGATCTCACCTTGAAAGGTGAGTTTTCCCATTTAGAGGAGGGTGCCTTCCTCGTAGTGGGTGTGTAAACACTTTAGCATATCCGTGGTCATTGAGGCCAAATCGTAAGATGGTTCCCACCCCCATTCCTCTCGGGCTGGGCGATCGTCGAGGGACTTTGGCCACGAATCGGCGATCTGTTGTCGGAAGTCAGGGCGGTAATCACAGATAAACTCCGGGAGGTGTTTTTTAATTTCGGTAGCTAGTTCTCCAGCGGCGAAACTCATCCCTGCGACGTTGAAGTTACAGTGGTGCTTGAGGCAATAAAGGTCGCTCTCCATTAGGTTGATAGTCGCCTTGATGCAATCGGGCATATACATCATCGGTAAAACTGTGTCTTCTCGCACAAAGCAAGTGTATCGCTTATGCTTGATCGCTTCGTAGAAAATCTCCACCGCGTAGTCAGTGGTTCCTCCTCCAGGTGGGGTCTCACTGGAGATAATGCCTGGGTAGCGTAGACCGCGTACGTCCAAACCGAAACGATGAAAGTAGTAGTCTCCGAGGAGTTCACCCGCCACCTTACTCACCCCGTAGATCGTCGTCGGGTGGAGGACTGTCTCTTGCGGAGTGCAATCCCGTGGTGTCTCCGGGCCGAAAACGGCGATTGAGCTGGGCAAAAAAACCCGTGTTATCTTGTACTTTCTTGCTACTTCAAGAACATTGTACAGGCCACCCATGTTCACGTTCCAGGCAAGCTGTGGTTTTTCTTCTCCTACGGCAGAGAGGATCGCTGCCATGTGATAGATCGTGTTGATCTTGTGGCTCGTTATAACCTGTTCGATCTGCTCCCTGTCGGTCACATCGATCCGAGTGAAGGGACCGGAGTCACGCAACGCAAGGCTGGGATCTTTTCGGTGCCCAGCGGCGACGATGTTGTTGTTCCCATACCGCTTTCGTAATGCCATTGTCAGTTCAGAGCCAATCTGGCCGACAGCTCCTGTTACCAGGATCCTTGGTGTCTTTCGTGCCAACTAGTACCCCCTTTCTCCGTTGTCAGAAGATTGTACAGGAGGGTCTAATGGCGGACAAAGGAACGCCATGGGAGGACGGGTTGGAATAGGGGGCGCTTTGTCATAATATGGATTATCTCCATTTATCGGGGCTATTGCTTGTCGCTGCGTGCTGGCCAGCCAGGAGAAATCGTTATCTTAGATGAAAGAGGTGATTCGTGTGAACCCTAAAAGGCATCCGACTAAGTATCTAGGTGAGGAGTATCAGCGCTTGGTGCGTGAGAGTTTAACCTGGGAGCCAAAAGAACTTCAGAGTAGTAGTGGCTCCAGCTGTACCATCGATGGCAGAGAGGTGGTGATGCTTGCCGCCAACAATTACCTCAATCTGTCAACTCATCCCAAGGTTGTTAATGCCATGATGGAGGCGACTAAGGAGTATGGAGCTGGCGCTGGAAGCGATCGGTCCATTGCCGGGGATATGGCTCTCCACGAAGAATTGGACCGTCGCCTTGCTCGCTTCAAAGGTGCGCCAGCTTCCTTGACTTACCAGACTGGGTTTATGGCCAATGAAGGTCTAATTCCGCAACTGGCTGGCCGTGGTGATCTCTTTGTCTCCGATGAACTAAACCATGGTTCCATTATCGATGGGATTCGAATCTCCCATGCGGATCGGAAGATCTACAAGCACAAAGACATGGAGGATCTAACGCGGGTTATGGACGAGGCGGAGAGGCATGATCCTCCCTACAATCATATCTGGATCATCACTGATGGCGTATTCAGTATGGATGGAGACCTCGCTCCGCTCTCCGAGATTGCGAAGATCGCTTCCGAGCATGGGGCCGGGGTGTATGTGGACGATGCTCACGGAGAGGGCATTCTTGGAGAAAAAGGGCGCGGAATCGTCAGTCATTTTGGCTTGGATCACAACCAGGTACATGTAGAGATGGGGACCTTCTCTAAGGCCTTCGGAGTGGTCGGTGGGCATATTACAGGGAGTGAGGATCTGCGGAATTTTGCGCTAAATAAATCCAGAAGCTGGCTTCTGAGTGGTGCTGTCCCCCCTGGAGTGGCTGCAGCCTGCATTGCAGCGATCGATGTACTCGACACCGAACCTCAATGGTTGGAGAAGCTGTGGGAGAACCGCAACTACTTCATCAAGGCGATCCAGGCCCTCGGATTCGACACCGGCAATAGCGAGACGCCGATCGTCCCGATTATGTGTGGAGAGAGTAAGGTAGCGAAGGAACTGACCGATTTCGTTTGGGAGAAAGGGATCTATGTCCTGCCAATTGTCTTTCCCATGGTGGCGCGTGGTAAGGCAAGGATTCGGGTGCAGTTATCGGCAAAGCACACTAAGGATCAGTTAGACAAGGCTATTGAGGCATTCAAGGAAGGCGGAGAGAAGCTTCATTTGATTTAGCCAGATAAAGGAGGATAAAAAAATTGAAAGAGGCGATTGGAACTGATAAAGCCCCTCCAGCGGTAGGACCGTACTCCCAGGGGATCTGTGCTGGGAACTTCGTATTCACCTCTGGACAACTACCAGCCAAGCCCACCGGTGAGTTGACAAGCGAGGACATTGCCGCGGCTACGCACCAGTCCCTAGAAAACGTTCGGGCGGTACTTAAGGCAGCGAGTGTACAGATGGATGACGTTATTAAGGTTACCATCTTTCTCACTGACATGGCCGACTTCGCGACAGTGAACGCGGTCTATGAGGAGTTCTTTCCAGGTGTCCCCCCGGCCCGTTCCTGTGTACAAGTAGCGGCCCTTCCCAAGGGGGCACCGATCGAGATCGAGGCGGTCGCCCACCTCTCTCAGCACGGATAACGAGCCCCGATGAAGTTCTTCGACACACACTGCGATACCGTAAAGAAGGTGATGGACCACTCGCTCGACTTTCAGACCGGCGAGGGGAAAGGGCACGTCAGCCTTCCTGGGATGCTCACTGCCAACTCGTGCGCACAGGTCTTCGCTTGTTTCGTATTGAGCGAGCGCTACCCAGGAAAGGAACGCGAGACGGCGGAGGGGATGATCCGCACGATCGGCGAGATGGCCGCAAGAAGTGAGGGAAAGATGGAGGTCGTTCGCACTGCCTCCGACCTTTGTGCAGCCTGCGAGGGTGGGCCAATCGCGGCACTGATCGGCCTGGAAGGGGCCGATCCGTTGGAAGGAGATGCAGAGGCTCTTCATCACTTCTACCGGTTGGGGGTTAGGAACTTAATCCCTGCCTGGCAGGACAACCCATTCTCAGGGACAGCGTTTGGTGAGAA
>DQCH01000132.1:1627-1856 GCA_003545155.1 Candidatus Acetothermia bacterium | reverse complement strand
TGCGTAACCTCACCGACGGGATGATCCGTGCTCTCGCTGACCGTGGAGGTGTGATGGGAATCAACCTCTATTCCGGTTTCCTCGATCCTGAATTTGCCCGCGAAGAGAGCGCTTATCGTAGGGTGCAATCTGAGGCGAACGACACGCCCGGGGTAAGGGAGAAGATATTCAAGGGGAAGATCGCTTCGTTGCCGCGACCGTCGATCGACTGGGTGACGCGGCACGTTCT
>DQCH01000132.1:0-1475 GCA_003545155.1 Candidatus Acetothermia bacterium | reverse complement strand
CTTCAAACGCGTCTTTTGTGAAGTCTTACCGCCCTAAAAGCCTATTTTAGGCTACTCTCTTTCCACAGGGTGTACAGGCGATCGAGTGCGTCGCGATAGCGGGTGTCCAAAATGGCTTGGTCTGTCGATTCCGGTTCGTTTTTCATCGTCACATACGGGACGCGAGTTCCGTTTATCTCGAGTGTCCCCTGCGGATTTGGGGCAAGGTCGAACCAATCGTCTTGCCTAAAGGTTCGCTCCATCTCCTCGGGGGGGACACTGTGGGTGAGAATTCCAGCCCTTTGCTCTACGTCGTAGCGGGCGAGGTTCCGGCGCCGGGACTCCGCGAATGAGACCGAGACGTAGAGGATAGCTGTGCGGGAAAGGAGCTTGAGGGAGAGGTATTTAAGGGACTCCGCGTAACCGTGCTCCCCTCCGCGGGAGAACTCAATGAAGAGAGTCTGGTGAGAAAGGGCATCCACCTTTGTGCTCAACTCTTCAATGCGGTGGTTGATCTTTCCGATTAGAAAGGGCCATATTCCACTGTCGATGACGGAGTAGTTCCCGTTTGCTGGCCGTGAGTAGAGGCGCCCGCGGCCGAGGCGTTCCCACAGGTCATCCTCTTCGAACTTCTCCCACAGAATGAGGAAGTCATCAACGACGCTAAACGGGGCAATGTGATACCGCTGTACTCGCCGTTCGAGCGGGCACTTTTCCATAAAGTCTATGAACTCGCTCTTCCCGCTTGCCGGTCGGCCGAGGAGCAAAAGGATGTCAAATGTCTCCTTAAGGGAAGTCAGTGCAGGCACATAGTCGAGCCCGAGGATCTTTTCGACCTCAGAGAGGAACGCCGATGGGCGGCGGTCAGCGTTTAGAGTCGTCACGTTGTTCCCCTGAGCAATATGCCAACCCTGCAGATGTGTGAGCATCCGCTCTAAGGCTGAGTCGCCTACATCAAACTTGAGCGTTCCTCGCGCTTCCTGGCGCTTGAGTGAGAGTTCGATCGGAATCTCCAGGCGCAGGTAGAGGTCCGGAGTAGGAAGGGAGTCTTGAATCCTCGGGTAGACTGAGATGAACGAGCGATCCTGAAGCGCCCTGGCATAAGCAAGATGGACCCCCAGGTGTGATTCCTCCAGGCAGAGCTTCCCCTGGCTCAGGGCTTCCTCAATCTGCTCCCGGCGCCGAGGTAATGCAGTGAGTATCGCCTTTGTTAGCCGTTCACGCTCTGTGAACAGGTTGATCTCCTCCTGCATTGCTACTTCCTTGACAAGCTCGGGAAGGATCTTCACCCTCTCGGGGTAGAAACGGGCGAGAAGGGCCAGTGTCTCACTCTTGCCTGAAGCGGGCAGCCCCTCGATGACAACGTAGCGCATAACCCCTCCTATTACCTTTGTGTATTGTATCAGGTGTAGAGTTTGGTTTCCGCGAGGGAAGGCTTCGCTTGGCACTTACTTTAGTCGGTTTATCCTCGTGGGGGTAACTGGAAGCGCAACTAT
>DQCH01000098.1:6413-6925 GCA_003545155.1 Candidatus Acetothermia bacterium | reverse complement strand
CATGGCGGGGTGGACATCGAAGAGGTGTGGGATACTGTTGTTACGATCGAGGTGCCGGTCACGGCTGACCCTGCGGGCATCGACGTTCTGTCGCACCTTCCTGACATTGCCAACAAGGAAGCCATTGCCCAGTTCATCAAGGTGTTGTACGCCATCTACTGCGACTACTACTTTGCCTATCTGGAGTTCAACCCCCTCGCCCTCTCTAACGGCGCGGTCGTTCCGCTGGACACGGTTGCCAAGTTGGACGACACGGCCGCCTTCCAGTGCGCAGAAAAGTGGGAAAAAATTGAGTTTCCCAAGGCGTTTGGCAGCACCGCTAGTATGGAAGAGGCCTACATCGCCTCCCTGGACGAGAAGACCGGTGCATCGCTAAAGCTCACATTGCTTAATCCCAAGGGGCGCGTCTGGACCCTGGTCGCTGGCGGTGGTGCAAGCGTCATCTACGCGGACACGGTCGTTGACCTCGGCTACGGGAATGAGCTTGCCAATTACGGTGAGTACAGTGGGAA
>DQCH01000098.1:0-6354 GCA_003545155.1 Candidatus Acetothermia bacterium | reverse complement strand
CAGGGGCGCCCCAAGTACCTCCTTATCGGAGGTGGCATCGCCAACTTCACCGACGTAGCCAAGACCTTCACCGGGATCATCAAGGCGCTTGAGGAATACAAAGACAAGTTAAGGGAGAATCATGTGAAGATTTACGTGCGCCGCGGCGGTCCCAACTACAAGGAGGGCCTCGAGAACATGCGGCGACTCGGGGAACGGATCGGCGTACCACTCGAAGTATACGGCCCTGAGACCCACATGACGCGCATCGTTTCTCTGGCGCTTGAGGAGGCCCGATAGTGAAAGACTATGAGCTTTTCAGCAAGGATACTAAGGCGTTCATCTACGGTGCGCAGACGCGCGCAGTGCAGCGGATGCTCGACTTTGATTTCATGTGTCGCAAGGATTCACCCAGCGTCGTGGCGATGATCACCCCGGAGCGAGGAGGGTTTGAGAAGTTCTTCTGGGGGACCAAGGAGGTCCGCATCCCGCGTTTAACGAGCATTGTGGATGCTACAGTGAAGTATCCTGATGCCGACGTGATGGTGAACTTCGCCTCGCAGCGCTCCGCGTACGATATCACTGTAGAGGCCCTTGATACGGACACGATCCGCACCGTGGTTGTCATCGCGGAGGGCGTTCCGGAAAGGCGAGAGCGAAAACTCGCCGCCATGGCCAAAGCAAAAGGCAAGTGGATCATCGGTCCAGCGACAGTCGGTGGGGTGAAGGCCGGCGTGTTCAAGATCGGAAACGCCGCTGGCACGATGCAGAATATGCGTGAGGCAAAGCTCTATCGCCCAGGCTCGGTCGGGTTCGTCTCGGTCTCTGGAGGGCTTTCAAACGAGGGTTACAATATCCTTGCCCGCAATACCGATGGGTTAAACGAGGGGATTGCCATCGGCGGGGATGCTTTTCCAGGCTCGACCTTGCTTGACCACCTGTTGCGCTATGAGGCAAACCCCGACATCAAGATGATGGTCTGTCTGGGAGAGTTGGGAGGCACCGCGGAGTATGAGATCGCTGATGCAGTCAAGGATGGTCGGCTGACAAAGCCCCTGGTCATGTGGGTCACGGGGACCTGCGCCAAGGTCCTCCCAGGGCAGGTCCAGTTTGGTCATGCCGGTGCCAAGGCCAACTCAACTGCGGAGACGGCGGATGCCAAGAATGATGCCCTGCGCGAGGCAGGCGTCATCGTGCCAGACTCGTTCGACGACTATCACGAAAAGATCAAACAGACTTACGAGCGGCTCGTCAGTGAAGGAACAATTACCCCTGCCGAGGAGTTCGAGTCTCCGAACATTCCGATAGATTATGCACAGGCGGTGGCAGAGGGTCTCGTTCGCAAACCGACCAACTTCATCTCAACGATCTGCGATGAGTCGGGCGAGGTGCACAATTACTGCGGTGTTCCTATCGACGAAGTGATCGGGAAGAACTACGGGATCGGTGGTGTGATCGGGCTCCTGTGGTTCAAGAAGGATATCCCGACCTACGCGCGGGAGTTCATGGAGATGGTCCTGCAAATCATTGCCGACCACGGTCCTGCCGTCTCTGGAGCGCATAATACGATCGTTGCCGCTCGCGCCGGCAAGGATCTGCTAAGCTCGCTTGTGAGCGGCCTTTTGACCATCGGACCTCGCTTCGGCGGTGCGGTCAACGGTGCGGCAGAGCATTTCCTCTACGGGTTGCGCAGCAACATGGCACCGCGTGAGTTCGTGGCACACATGAAGTTAAAGAACGTCCGTATCCAGGGGATCGGGCACCGCCTGCACACGGTGGAAAACCCTGACAAACGCGTCGAGTTGATGATCGGCTACGCCAAGGCGCACTTCCACAAGACGGAACTGTTGGATTATGCGCAGTCAGTGGAGCAAGTCACCACGCAGAAGAAGAACAACCTGATCTTAAATGTCGACGGATGCATCGGCGTGCTTCTTGTCGATCTGTTGAAGGAGCTTAAGTTCTCCGATAAAGAGATCGACGAGATGATCGATGCCGGCCTGTTCAACGCCCTGTTTGTACTTGGCCGCTCGATCGGCTTCATGGGTCACTACTTCGATCAAAAGCGGTTAAAGTCAGGACTCTATCGCCACCCGCTCGACGACATCCTCTACGATGTGCCAGAGCGGCCGGAGAAGGTTGAGTAGGCAAAGTCAGACTATGAAAACAGCGCAACGCGGCCGGATCGAATGGGTCCAGCCGTTTTGTATGAGTGCAAGAACAAGATCTAGCACCAGAAATAGCCGATTGTTCTATCAGAAGAGTTACGAGAGTATTGGGGTAGTAACTGAGTCGTGTAGGGATAGCCCTAACTCCCTTGCGAGATCGTCTTTCAAATGAAAGGAGAGGTAAATGGCAGGAAGGACCGCATTGCTGGTGATCGATGTGCAGCCGGTGTTCATGAACCCCGATTCGATGCTTACCCTCGATGGAGATGACCTTGTCGCGAAGTGTCGTACCCTAATCGAGCGAGCACGCGCTGAAGGGATTCCGGTGATCTACGTTCAGCATGTCGACGAGGATGACATGCCAAAGGATGTTTCACCAGAAGCCAAGGCGATCCACTCTGACATCGCTCCAACTTTAGGGGAACCGATCGTTGAGAAGATCTTTGGAAGCGCATTCATGCAGACGAAGCTAGAGGAGGTTCTTACCTCGAAAGAGATAACCCACCTCGTGGTCTGTGGGCTTTCCGCGTACGGTTGTGTCAATCAGACTGTTCTTCACGCCAGGCTCTTCAACTACGACGTCACGGTCGCCGAAGACGCCGTTGGTGCACCCGATCACCCCGGCTTCCCTGCACAAGAAGGGATCGCAGCGTTCGCTGACGAGTGGACAAAGGCAGGCATGAAGCTCGTTAAAACGGCCGATCTGCGCTTCCAAGAAACGTAAGAAATATTGCCCGACGCCGGTGAACGCAAGTGCAGCAGTTAGGGTCCCCCCTTTGCGTTTCGCAAGTGGACAGTGATCGGCTTCATAGGTCGCTGCTTCAACAAGGTCGAAACTCGTGGCAGACTCTGCGAAAAAACGAAAGACGCTCGGACCTTGGGAGCCCAGCCGCTTTTTCCTTTGCAGACCGCTCAATTTGACTTCGAGAGTAATCCGGGTATTCTGTAGCCAAAGATAACTACAGCCAGAAATGGCTACGGAGGAAATCGTGAAGGAAGCCCTTTTCAAAGTGGGAGGCCTCGTTGAGCCGCCGTACTTCGTTGGGCGAGAAGCGGAACTTGAGAGGCTTTGTAACGATGCGAGGGACCTCACGCAAAGCAACCTTATCCTCGCTCCGCGGCGGTTCGGGAAGTCCTCCCTTCTCCACAACATCAAGAAGCAGCTTCAAGACGAGGAGCAACTCCTTATCCCATACGTAAACTGTAGGGAGATCACGAGTTATGCTGACTTCCACCGTGTCACGGTAGCGGCGCTACTCTCTGAGTACGAAAGCAAGACAAGGGTCGCCGGGCTGCTTGAGGCATTTCGCTTTGTCCTTAAGGAAAGGGTTCTTCGGGCGGTCCAGCGCGTTGAAGAGATCGGCGGGAGCCTGAGCGAGGTCGGCCGAGTGTACCTCCGTTTCCGAGAACAGGAAGTCGAAGACACGGAGCTTGCACGCGCAGCATTTCGCTTCTTTCGCTCATTTGCTGAGGAGAAAAGCGTCCGAGTCGTCTTCCTGCTCGACGAATTCCAAGAGGTTGCTGGATTTAACGGATTTCTTTTCAACTTGTTCAAGAAGGAGCTTGATGAGGTGCCGAACGTTCGCTACTTCTTCTCTGGCTCCTCGATGCGGATGCTATCATCCATCTTCTTGAGGGAGGATGCGCCTTTATACCTGATGGTCTCTCGGCACTACATGGAGCCGCTCCGAGAAAACACCGTTGCTGACTTCGTGCGACAGCGACTCGCGATCGCAGGCCTAGCGATCACGAATCCGGCGGTGCAGCTCTTACACGCGTTGACAGGTGGCATTCCATACTACATTCAGAAGCTGGGCGTTCTTGTGGTACAATCCGCGTTTCTGAGGAGCACTACGAAGATTACCGTTTCTCAAGTGCGTGATGGATTCGACGCGATGCTGGAGGAACTGGACAGCGAGTTTGAGGTTCGTTGGTTCGCACGATTCAGCAATCAGCAGCGAACCATTGTGAAGACTCTTGCGCAGCTCGGCGAGGCCAGAATGAAGGACATTGCCGCAGAGATGCGGGTTCAGCGTTACGACATCTCCTCTGCCGTGAATCGACTGAGAGACATGATGATTCTAGCAACGAAAAGCGATGGCTCCTACTATGTTATCGATTGTGTATTTGCCGCGTGGCTTAATAAGCCGTAGCCAGATCTGGCTGTAGCCAGAAATGGCTACATATGTCGTCATGCTGTCCTTTCAGTGGCAATCAGAAGAACAGCCTCATCCTAACTTAGTCAGCGTGGAAGGGTGCAGGATCTCTACCGTCTGCGGATGAACGCGTAACAGGATCAACCCTGGAAGCTTCTTATCTGCCATGAACCTTCGGGAGAAGTCGAGGTCATACGTGACGAGCGTCCAGCCTTCAGCTTTGGCAAACTCATAGATATCGGCATCATCCGTGCCGCCCTTGCCGAATTCGCGGACGTCTTTGGCGTCCCATCCCAGGCTTCGTATGAAGTCTGCGGTCTTGGGGGAGAGGTTCTGGTCGAGTAGGAGCTTGATCATGAATGTGCAGTGAGCACGATCTCTTCATCGATGAGGGCAACGGCATATTCGATGGCCTCCCTGATATCCTCCTCGCTGAGATCAGGATAATACTCCCTGATCTGAGCGATGATGTAGCCTCCGGCCAGGAGACTGAGCACACTGCTCACCATGATCCTCGTCCCCCTGATCGTCGGCTTTCCGTGGCAGATGTCCGGATCGACGATGATGCGCTCGACCGTTTTTATAAGGAATCACCACCCTCATTATAGACTATGAAATAGGGCTCTTCGTCGTTTCGAGTGGGTAGCTGAAGATAGGGTACGGAACAGAGTGCCTCTCGCAAAGACGCGAAGTCGCGAAGGAAAAGCAGGATGCAGAAAGGAAAAACAAGAACAAAAGGGTATGTTAGAGGGCCGTTCTCGGAGATCCATGCATCTTAGCAAGAGGAAGATCTCGCATCGTCCATCCCAGAGACGTATGTGCCGACTGCCTGCCCTTCGAACGCAGATGGGCACGGACACAGGGTAGGCAAGAATCAGTGAAAAAGAGGCACAGAGCAAGCAGGGAGACGTCAAGCAGTTACCCCTAGCGATCTTGGCGTCTTATAGTGAGTGCAACGAACGGGCGAGAGGACAGCGTTCTATCATTTGCAGTCAGGAGTTCGTTACCCACTCCAAACAGCGAAGAGCCAGAAATAGAAAGAGCCAAAGCAGGGCTACAAAGCCACTGAAAACTTTTCCAAGCCTTCCTCACTAATACGGACACGTGCCAACCTGTACACGTCGGTTCTTATGCTCCTCTAAAACCTTCGGGCTAAGGGGAAGGATTATAGCTTGATCACTGCCTATAACACCCCCTCATTCGTCATCAGGAACTAAAGATCAGAGGGACAAATATCTCCTTTCTTGCCCTCCTTCCCTGACATCATTCATATAGCTTTCTCTCAGCGTGCTTTATGTTGTCCGGATGCGCAAGCGCCCGCTCTGATATACTGCGAAGTTGCCTAAAAGTTGCTTCTCATATTTCCTGAATATCTCTTCGACAACAACCAATTTCTCATCGCTGCGGGCATCTTCCAAGCGCAAGAGCAGGACACCAGCATGGGGTTGTCTTGAACGATAGACCAGTTCCCCAAAATCCTTGTCCATGGTTACGACCAGTCTCTGCTCCCGCACGGCCAAAGTAAGGATGTTAAGGTCTGGCATTCGGGGATCGAGATTTCTCACAGCGAGCACATCATGACCTTGAGTCTTGAGCCAATTTTCGACGGCCTTCCCGACCCCTACATCGACTAGGAGCTTCAAGTGAATACTCACCCAGCCTTGATTGGAAGGACCTTCTCTTCGGCGATCAATTCGGCAGCATAGGCCAGTGTTGCGCGGATGTCCTCGGGCTCAAGCTCGGGATACTCCTTAAGTAGCTCCTCTTGGGGGACTCCAGCGGCTAAGGTTTTGAGGATCTGCTCTACGCTGATCCGCAGCCCGCGGATTGTCGGCTTCCCTCCCAGGACGTTGGGATCGACCTCGATGCGCTCAGCGATCTTGGGCATAATTCACCTCTTCGACAATTATACAACGGCCTGATTCGCCGTCAAATTTCGATCAGATGCGCTTGCCAGGAGCACATTCCATATCAAGGCTAGCGGTAGACCTCGCGGCGATGTTTGATGCGATAGACATGGACCTCTTTGGGACATGCGGTGGAAATCCTGC
>DQCH01000055.1 GCA_003545155.1 Candidatus Acetothermia bacterium | reverse complement strand
TACAGGGTTCACTCAAGCTACTGTATGAAGCATCGCGATACCTGTGTGGGATTGCCGGGCTGGTCGAGGTGACTCTGCAACCCGCTGCCGGAGCCCACGGTGAATTGTGCGGGATGTTCCTTGTAAAGCGCTACTTTGAGGAGCGAGGAGAAGAAAAGCGCAAACGGATTCTCCTTCCTGATTCGGCTCACGGAACTAACCCCTCCTCAGCGACAATCGCCGGCTTCTCCGTTACTGAGATTCCCTCTGGAAAAGACGGGATGATCAACCTAGCCACCCTTGAAGAGGCGCTTGACGATACTGTCGCTGCAATCATGCTCACTGTACCGAACACCCTGGGGATCTTCGAGGAACGGATCCTTGAAGTAACGGCTATGGTGCACGCTGCTGGCGGTCTCTGCTACTTTGACGGGGCAAATCTAAACGCCTTCCTAGGGCGGGCAAGGCCTGGTGACATGGGCGCGGATATCTTCCACTTTAATTTGCACAAAACTCTCTCCACCCCACACGGTGGCGGTGGCCCCGGGTCAGGGCCGGTTGCGGTGGCGCAATCTCTGGTCGATTTTCTCCCCGTGCCACGGATTGTTAAGGATGAGGATCGCTATGGTTTTGCTTGGAACTTCCCTCACTCGATCGGTTGCATCCACTCCTTCTACGGGAACTTCGGGGTGATCCTTAAGGCCTACGCCTACCTTCTCCTCCTCGGTGATACGGGGTTGTGTGAGGTGAGTGAAAACGCCGTCTTGAACGCGAACTACCTTCAGGAATCCCTCAAGCAGACCTACCGTCTCCCCTACAAGCGGCTCTGTAAGCACGAGTTCGTCCTCTCTGGAAAGGGATTGGGGGAAGGGATCAGTGCGCTCGACATCGCCAAGCGCCTAATCGACTACGGATTCCACCCACCAACGATCTACTTCCCGTTAATCGTCCCCGAGGCACTGATGATCGAGCCGACCGAATGTGAAGGGAAAGAGACCCTCGATTCCTTCATCGAGGCGATGGAGCGAATCGCCGCCGAGGCGAAGGAAAATCCGCGCCTCCTCCACGAAGCACCACAATATGCTCTGGTGCGCCGTCTTGACCAGACCCGCGCCGCTCGCCAGCCGATTCTCACATACCAGTTTGATGAGCGATGACAAGCTATCAGCAGATCATAGACTTGGCCTTTGGCTGAGTGCTGATCGCTACAAGCAAGAGCGATCCGCACCACCCTGCGCCTCTATAGCAGCAACGAGTGCCGCACAGACCCGTTGACAGAGCGATTCGTCCTTCCCCTCCACCATCACTCGGATGAGTGGCTGCGTGCCAGACGCCCGGACAACGATCCTTCCTTCCCCATCCAAGTTGTGCCTCTCCTCCTCGACTGCCCGTTTCAAGGAGGGGCGTCTAAGTAGCCCTTTTGCGTCCTCTGCTTCAATATCACACCGCACCTGCGGGTAGTGGGGGATCTCCTTTGCCAAAGTGTGAAGCGAAACTCCCCGCTCTTGGGCGATCTCCAAGAGTTTCACCGCGGTGAGGATCCCATCGCCAGTGACGCTGTGATCGGAAAGGATAATGTGCCCGGATTGCTCACCCCCTATCTTCGCCTTTTGAGTGAGCATTGTCTGAGCCACATTCCGGTCGCCGACCGGAGTACGAATCATCTTAACCCCCTGTTGCGCGAGCGCCTGTTCCAGGCCGAGGTTGCTCATTACCGTCGCCACGAGAAGCGGAGGACAAAGGGTCCCTTTCCGTTTCATATGCAGGGCCACGATTCCCATCATTTGGTCACCGTCGATCGTTTCCCCATCCGAGGAGACAAGGAGGACGCGGTCTCCATCGCCATCAAAAGCAATCCCCAAGTCGGCACGATGTTCCCGAACCGCTGCGCGGAGCGAGGCGAGGTGGGTGGAGCCGCATTCTTGGTTGATCTTATCGCCATCAGGAAAGGTATGAAGCTCGATCACCTCGGCGTTGAAGTGACGCAACACGCGCGGGGCGATCGTGCCGGTCGCCCCGTATGCACAATCAACCACGATTGTGTGCCCAGAGAGGTCGATCTCTTCGATCTCGATCGTCCCGGTGAGAAAGGCAGCATACCGACTTGCCGCTGCTTCTAGTGGTGCAATCCTTCCTACAGCAACAGAGCCACACAGTGGACTATCAAGCGCTCCTTCAATCGCCTGCTCCTCCTCCTCGGTAAGCTTCATACCCCGGCTGTTGAAGAACTTGATCCCGTTGTCCTGAGGCGGATTGTGCGAGGCGGATATCACTGCTCCTAGGTCAGCGCGTTCATCCTTGATCAAGAAGGGGATCGCCGGAGTGGGAATTACACCAGCGAGAAAGACATCGACCCCACACGCGGCGAACCCCGAAGCGAGTGCCCCCTCAAACATCCGACCACTCACCCGTGTGTCCCTCCCGATAATCACCCGCCCCCCTGCAGGGAGAAGGAGCTTGGCAGTAGCGCGGGCGAGCGACAAGGCTAGCTCAGGAGTAAGGTCGTCGTTCGCCCTTCCCCTTACCCCGTCCGTGCCAAACAGGGACGCCATTAAGGAGACCACCCACTCCCCAACGTGATAAACGGTGGACCGAGTGCTAGAGGGTAGAGGATATCCCCGGTGATTCCCATCCATAGCCCCCCATTTAAAAAGAGCTTATAGGCAAGCCCACCACCGATGAGTGGGGAGGGGAAGGTTGCTCCAAGATCGAAATAGGAGACCCCTGTTGTAAGTCTAACTAGGCTTTCGCCCTTTCCTTCAGTGTCGCCAAGCGTGTACTCAAGGCTCGCCAGCAAAAGGGTTCTCCCATCCGGAGAAAGGAGAAGGGAGGCGACCCCCCAACCGAAAGACAGCTTAATCCCAATGTCAACTCCAACCAAAAAAGGGAGTTCGCCTAAAGGAAGACCGACACGCAGGGCGACGTAGTCGATTCCCATCCCCCAAGCGCCAGGCATGATAATGACCGCGATGAACAAAAAGACAATGCCAATCGATCGTAACGACATCTCGGCCAAGTCTATCGAATTTCCCAGTCGGTCGCCAACCGGCTAGGGAGCGCTCGGCCGTACGATGTCCCCGACGAGTGCGTCAAAATCGCTCGTCTTCACCCCGTAGGAGACCAAGTCACGCACCTCGGTGATAACGATCTCCCCTTTTACATTGAGGACGTCATAGGCGAGGACCTTTCCAGTAGCAGGATCGACGATGAGATTGGTAGTGTCAAGCACCTGGAAGAAGTCGCCCTTTGTCACACCGGAGGATGCTCCAATGTTGATCGCAATGCGTTCGTCGTCGAGAATCCGCGCGATTTGCCCCTCACGGGCCTCTGATGTCGGCGCCTCACCCGCGAGTGCGAGTGCCCCCCTCGTCGCAAGCACCGCAGGAGCGACCTCCTCCATCCCCTGGATCAGCTTAAAGACGAGTTCGTTCAACGCACTATTTGTCGCCCTTCCGACGATTGTCTCATCGAACTGATTACTCCCTACTGTGATCTCGTCGATCAATGGGATGGCCAGCCCAAACCCCGGCTTAATCTGAAAATTAACCGAGGCAATGTATGAAGAGGAGGTGTTATTCCACAGCTTGGCCGTGTATGTCCCCGGTCCCATTTGTATATTCGAGGCATCACGCTGATCCCAGAACCACTGCCCGCAGCCGTTAGTGTTGATATACTGCCAGTCCAGCACCTTAAGCCAGGTTCCCCCGCTCGTATAAATATCAACCCTGTACCAGTCCGGTAAGCCAGAGTTCTGGTAGC
The DNA here is from genome assembly GCA_003545155.1 of Candidatus Acetothermia bacterium. Lineage (GTDB taxonomy): Bacteria > Bipolaricaulota > Bipolaricaulia > UBA7950 > UBA9294 > UBA9294. The sequence continues at coordinate 4,552 of DQCH01000055.1, read as the reverse complement.
CAATGTGCGCAGTCTCGCCGAAACCGTAGCAGGGTCTATCCCTGAGCAGACCACCGGTGCAGATGCTCGTGGAGGCAGGCTGCGACAGGGCGACTATCTTCCCGATATCGACTGAGAAGCCAGTCGTTCCCTCCTCTTTTCCCTCAGAGGAGACCGCTTTCACAATTTCGGTAGTATAGACGTTCACCAAGCGGGCGGACATCGCCACGTCGACCGCCGCACTACTAACGCTTAAAAAGCCGAGGCTGAACGAGACTTGTTGCACGTTGACTTTAGTCACAGAGCCGATGATTAACAGGTCAGCTTCGAGGATCTGCCCGGCAGTGGCAAGATCCTGAGTGAGGACGGGGTTCAACCCTCGCTCCTGCATCACTGCTTCAAGCTCGCTTCGCTCCAGAACGCGCACACCGCTGTTCACTAGCCGCGCGGTCAACTCATCGGCTACTCCCTCTCCCACGTTGATGAATCCAGAGCCGCTACGGTCATCGAATCGTGCCACCGCCACCTTGAGTGAGGCAAGACGTGAGGCAGAAGATGGGCTAATCGAAACGACGAACGCTGCAGGCTTGGTATTGTTCGTCTCGTTCGATTCGTCAATTCGGTCGAACGGCTGATCGGCCTCCACCACGATAGTGTGCGTTCCCAGCTGCGCTGTCCAGCTAACCGAAACGGCCTTTGTGCGGCCTGCGTCAAGGCCAAACGAGATCGAGGGGGCATCAATCTGTGTCCCGTCCATAAGGAACCTAACATAGAATCTCCCCTCAGCATCGCTCGTGCCTGCGTTTCTCACCGTTGCCGTGATTGTCACTTCTTGCCCAGCATGTGGACTTTGCGGCTGTAAGGAGATGTCGGTTACGACAAGATCCGGTTGGGAGAGGGCAACTCCCGTCGTCAACAGAATGATAAGCAGACTAACAATCAGTGAAAGACGCTTCACCATCTCCTCCTTTTGCCTTCAAATAATCCTGCGTCCCTATCTACACCAATATCCTCGCAGAGTTTCACCGATCACCTCCGCCATTCTACAGGATTTCATCGGGCTCCGTTTTCCCACCCCGTACACGTAAGAACGGGAAGATGAACGCTGCACCGAGGGCGACGAACACAAGCGCCATTCCAACCCCGCCCCAATCGGCAAGGAGGCCAATCACCGGTGCTATCACAGCCATCAGAAGGGTACGAAGCTGCGACTCGACCGAGAGGCCGGTGGCCATCGTCCGCTGCGGGATGAGATCTGAGAGGTAGCCAACGATCATCGGCCGGCGGACATTCTGCAAGAAGTAGAATCCAAAAAATGCGGCGATGGAGAGTGCATGCACACCCTTCCAGGTGGAGAGGCCAGCCACGAACAGGAGAGCTACCCCAAAAAGGTAGGTAAGGTTCACCGCAGAGGGGAGCGAGCGCGCCTTCTCTTGCATCCGACTGGCATTGCTCGCCCCGTAGCTCGTCGCCAGATAAATCAAAAAGTATAAAACTCCCACAACCACTGCCACCCGCTGATCCGCCCCGAAGGAGAGGAGAACCGGGAGGGCGAGGGCCTGGCTTTGCAAGATCGGTTGCAGATAGTCTTTAGTGGACTTAAAGACGGCATCGAAACTGGAGCCGTTGAACAGCCCCCGCAGTAGCTGCGGCCGACGAAACATCTTTAGGAATTCTCCTCCAGTGGTGACGATCCGCCCCACGAGCTTCCGTCGCCAGCTCCCCTCGACGGTGACGAGCTCTCCATCAAGCTCCTTGGGGTAGGAGGCCATGAGGAAAAGCTCAAGGATGTAGGGAACGATCGAGGCTAAAAAGACGATTCGATAGCTGCCAGTGTAGAATACGAGGCCAGCAGCGATGAGTGCGGCCAGCGCCGAGCCCAACTGCGAAGCCGCGCGGGTGTGACCGTAGTATTCGACCTTCAGGTGCTCGATCCCTTTGATTCGAAGATGCTCGAAGATCATCGCCTTGTGCGTTCCCGACCGAAACGTCTCCCCAAAAGCGAACAGGACCATCGCCAGGACGTAGATAGAGAAGCGAGGAAAGAGGTAGAACAAGGCAAAGGAGAGAAGATAGGAACTAAACGATGCGAGCATCGCTTTGCGTCTCCCATAGGCATCGGCCACCACGCCGGTTGGAATTTCAAGGAGGTTTATGCAGATCTCACGGATGGAGAAGAGCGCCCCAATCTGCAAGAAAGACAGGCCCATCTCGCGAAAGAAGAGAACGAGGAACGGGTCAAAAAAACGAAGGTTCTTCAAGAACCCGTATGCTCGGAACTTCTGATACATCGAATCTTTCGGGATCGCCACGTCTCACCTCTCTTGGTGAACCCATTTTCAGGCTCTCTGGGTGGATTTTGATCCATCCAACCTCTTGTGGGGGCCCTACTCACAATCCGCTTCTACACGCAAATACGGTAATCAAAACCGAGTGAGGGGTCAAGCCGCCTGCGACAAAAAGACCCGATGACGGCATGGAACATGTGATCTATGGCCGGTGCTGGCGTTATATCAGCTGAAACAGAAGAGCAAAGCGGAAAAAGCGCTGCGCGAGGCGACCGACTTCTTGCCTTTGGTGGCAAAGAAGCTTATAAAGAGCCGCCACTGACGACCAAAGAGCGCGCGTAAGGGCTACGTGACTGTGGGAGGAAAAGACCAGGCTTATTAGGACTGAACCAAGCATGAGCAATAGATATTTGGAGAACGCGCGCAAAGGAGATATGAATGACTAAGACAACACCGATTGAGCAAGTCCGCAACATCGGGGTGATGGCCCATATCGACGCGGGCAAAACCACGGTGACAGAACGGATCCTCTTTTTCACCGGAAAGAGTCACAAGATTGGCGAAGTGCACAATGGCGAGGCGACGATGGATTGGATGGTCCAGGAGCAGGAGCGTGGAATCACGATCACGTCGGCAGCGACAACGACGTACTGGAGGAACCATCGTATCAACATCATCGACACACCGGGACACGTCGACTTCACGGCCGAGGTGGAGCGTTCCCTGCGCGTGTTGGACGGAGCGGTGGCGCTCTTCTGCGCCGTGGGCGGGGTGCAACCCCAGTCAGAGACCGTCTGGCGCCAGGCGGAGAAGTACCGCGTCCCGAGGATTGCCTTCATCAACAAGATGGACCGCACCGGCGCCGATTTCGAGGACGTGGTCAAGGAGATCAAGGAGGAGCTAGGCGCGAACGCGGTGCCAATCGTTATCCCCATTGGTGCCGAGGCCGACTTTCAAGGATTGATCGACCTCGTGGACATGAAGGCCGTCTACTACGACGACACGCCGAAGGGGGTCGTCATCCGCGATGAGGCAATCCCTCCCGAACTCCTTGCAAAGGCGCGTCAGGCAAAAGAGAAGATGGTCGAGCGGATCAGCGAGCAGGACGACCACCTGATGGAACAGTTCTTGGAGGGGGAGACACCTGCGCGGGAAGAAGTGGTCCGTGCCATCCGGGTGGCAACGATCGAGGAGCGGTTCATTCCCGTGCTCTGTGGGGCTGCGTTTAAGAACAAGGGTGTACGCCGTCTGCTCGATGCGATCGTCGACTACCTCCCTTCCCCGATGGACCTCCCTCCGGTGATCGGAGCGCACAAGGAGTTAAACGACGAGATCGTCAGGAACCCGAGCGACGACGCTCCGCTTGCGGCGCTTGCGTTCAAGGTCCGGGCCGATAAGCACATGGGGAAGCTAACCTACGTCCGAGTCTACTCCGGGGTTTTGAAGGCAGGGGAGTTCGTATTGAATTCCAGTCGCGACAAGAAACAGCGAACCGGCCGGCTGTTTGAGATGCATGCCAACCATCGCCAGGTGGTCGAGGAGTTGCACGCCGGGGAGGTCGGCGCGGTGGTCGGCCTAGCGGATACCCGCACCGGCGACACGATCTGCAGTCAGGATCATCCCATCCTGCTCGAATCGATCGAGTTTCCTACCCCCGTGATCGGCGTGGCCGTGGCACCGGCGAGCCGCGAGGACCAGGATAAGCTCTCCAAAGCGCTCCACCGTTTGGCCGAGGAGGACCCGACGTTCACAGTGCGGTCCAACGAAGAGACCGGCGAGGTCATCATCTCGGGGATGGGGGAACTGCACCTGGAGATCATCATTGATCGTCTGCGCCGTGAGTTCAACGTGGAAGCTACGGTCGGCAGGCCCCAGGTAGCGTACCGGGAGACGATCTCAAGCGCCATCGACCACGAGCATCGCCACGTCAAGCAGACCGGGGGACGCGGCCAGTACGCACACATGCGGCTTCGCATCGAGCCGAGCAAGCCAGGATCAGGCCTGCAGTTTGCGGATGAGATTAAAGGGGGGAAGATCTCGCGCGAGTACCTGCGCGCTATCGAGCGAGGGATCATCGATGCGATGGCCAAGGGGCCGTACGCCGGGTTCCCGATGGTCGACATCAAGGCGGTGGTCTACGACGGCTCGATGCACGAGGTAGACTCCTCGGAACAGGCATTCCGCACCTGCGGAGCGGCCGGGTTCCGTGAGGCGTGTCGCAAGGCCGGTCTTGAACTCCTCGAACCGATGATGAGCGTTGAAGTGACTGCACCTGAGGATTACAC
>DQCH01000070.1:7879-19340 GCA_003545155.1 Candidatus Acetothermia bacterium | reverse complement strand
GGCAACTTGGAAACCGAAGTTTCTCACCCGCCCCAGTAGTTGGATGTTGAAAAGGGATAAGTCCCAGAACAAAAAAGAACAGCTAGAAGGAGGCAAAAGATGAAGAGCTTGAAACGATTTAGTATTGTTACATTGGGGATCATTGCTCTGATTGGGGCGATTGGTTACGCTCAAACTGATCTCTCCGGGAATGAGATCCTTGCTCGTGTAGATGAGCAATCACAGTTCTTGAGCAAAGGGAGTATGATCATCACTCTTCAGTTCGATAACCAGTACGCCGACGGGACTACTTCAGAGAACCGTTTCGCTGGCCTTTCCAAGCAGGTAGAAGGGGGAGAGGAATACTCTCTTATCTACTTTGTGGAACCAGAGGATGTTTCAGGAACGCTCTTCCTCTCAGTGAAGGTTTCAGAAGGGGAGGGTGCACGCACGTGGCTGTACCTACCCTGGTCTGAGGAACAGGGGATACTCAAGGAGCTCGTCGCCGAGAAGCAGAAGCAGAGTTTTGCTGGAAGCACCTTTTCTTACCAAGATGTTGGCAGTCGTGAGATCGTGGACAAGTACGATGCGGAACTGATCGGTGAGGATACGCTGACCGTCGATGGAGAAGAGCATGTGGCATATGTACTTGCACTGACTGCCAAGCCGGATGCCGATACTGATTATCCTGGCGGAAAAATGTGGGTAGATGAAAATACCTGGCTCATGCTCAAGAATGAAGACTACAACGAGACAGGAAACCTGGAGAAAACGATGGAGGTTCTCAAACTGGGAGAGTTTGAAGGAAACGCCACGGCCGATCAGATAATCGCTAAGGACGTCCTTGAAGGCAGTTCGACTACGATTACTTTCTGGGAACGCAGACGCCCTGATGAGGAGATCTCAGACGACACTTTCGACGCGGAGAACCTGGACTCGTTCGACCCAACTGTATACGGACTGATCGATTAGGAAAGATGAGTTGTGTGGCCTGCGGCTTTGTTTCCGCAGGCCACTTCGTTACCTCAGGGATCGCGCTTGACCCCAAGCGTAAGCTTGAGGCAGTGGGGCTCTTTTGCCCGGGCAAGGGGTTTCATACAACGTCAATTCTTACCAAACGAAGTCCTGATCAGAAAATCCTCTCTTAATGCAGTCGACCCTAATAACCCTCGAGTTGAACTGAAAACGAACGTTCGTTATACTTTGGTATTATGACAAGACAAGGAAGGTTAGAGGAGAAGATTACCGGTACCGCCGAGCGACTCTTTGCCCAAAAGGGGTTCGCTGCGACCGGCATGCGGGCGATCGCTCAGACGGCCAAGGTCTCCATCGGGGCCATCTACCACCACTTCAAGAGCAAGGATGAGATCCTGGAGCGGATCATGCACGAGGAGCTCGAACGTCGTCAGCGTTTTCTGGAGAGGCTTCGTGGGCAAGGCTTGCCCTTACAAAAGCAAATCAAGCAGATCGTTCAGATGCACTTCGATCTCCTCCAGGAGAAGAGCGATGCTGCAAGGCTTTTCTTCCGCGAGCGGTTCGATCCAAGCCCCGTGTTAAGGGCGAAGATCCAAGACCTCTATGGTGAAGTGGCAGGCTATGTCGCTGAGATTATCCGCGAGGGGATTGCTACGGGGGAGGTTCGCCCATGCCAACCCCTGCTGACGGCTTACACGATCTTGGGGATGGTAGAGGCAGTAAGCCTGCGGGCGTTGGGCAAGGATGAAACGGCAGCCCTATTCATGAAAGAAGGGCCGCAGGAACTGGCCAGATCCATTTGGCTTTGGTTGCACCTCGGACAGGAAGAAAAGCCTGCGTAGCGCCGCATTGACAGAATGACAGCTCTGAACTTGTTGGAGTTAGAATGTTTCAGCTTTCTGTTGTTTCTTTGGAACATCACTCATTATCCGGTCCGGCACGCAGCCTTGGCTCTGGGGGATGCCGCTCCTGGGGCTCATCGGCTACGTGGCGGCGGCCATCCTCAGTGGCTGGTTTCTCCTTTCGATTATGCGATCAGGGAGGTCGTGACCTGTGAGAACGGAACGTGAGCTTACTATCGAGCCTGAAGCGGAGAGCGAGAGGATTGTGACCTTCATCTCCCACACAGTGAAGGAGCTGGGGAAGAAAGGGGCGGTCCTGGGCCTCTCTGGAGGGTTGGACTCAGCGGTGGTGGCTCATCTCTGTGTGCGTGCCCTCACTCCAAGCAGGGTCCATGGCCTCATTCTTCCTGAACGGGACTCTGCCCCGCAGTCTCTCGAAGACGCCCGTCGGGTGGCAAAGGAACTTGGGATCAAAAGCGAGGAGATCGAGCTCACCCCGGCCCTCTCGGCGCTGGGGGCGTATCGTCCCATCCCCCGTTTCGCCGCTCGGCCATGGTTGGTGCGAAGGGTCTATAAACGCTTCAAACGCAAGGCGGGGGTCTCCTACCTCATCCACTCCCTGGGCCCGCCGGCCGAGCGGCCGGAGTTCTCGTTTGCGAGCTTCGCCCTGCCTAAGCTGCGGATGCGCATGATTACGCTCTACCAATATGCTAGTCGCTTGGGCTATGCAGTGGCAGGAACTACGAACCGTACAGAATGGGAGGTAGGACACTATGACCGCTACGGTGACGGGGCATGCGATATCGACTCCATCCGGCACCTATACAAGACCCAGGTGAGAGAGCTGGCCCGCTACCTGGGCGTGCCCGCGGCGATCATCGAGAAGCCCCCTTCCCCGGATCTCATCCCGGGGATCACCGATGAGCTTGCCTTGGGGCTCTCCTATGCGGAGCTCGATCCCATCCTTTCCCTATTGGACCAAGGGGGCACCGATGAGGAAGTGGTGAAGATCGTCGGGGTGGAGAGAGTGGCGGTGGTGGAGGTGCGCCGGGCCGTAGAAGAAGCGCGGAAGATGAGAAGGCTCCCGCTTGGTTTGGACAAAAGGGGTTGACGCGAAAGGCGATCTTGTCTGATGGAGGTAACGTCGCACTCAAGGTAGGCTGCTACAACTGTTTCCTAGTAGCGGTGGAGCTTGCCTCCGGATGTTAAAGGGACGTGTCTCCAACGGTTAATGGATCAGAGGGTATACGATGACAGGATTGGCTAGCCTTGAAAATGTGAAGATTGGGTTGGCCCTCGCCTCGGGAGGGGCACGGGGATCAGCTCATGCCGGTGTCCTAAAGGTCCTTGAGCGGGAGGGTATACCCATCTGCGCCATCGTCGGTTCGAGCATCGGAGCTATGGTGGGCGGGGCCTACGCAGCAGGTGTCTCTGTGGAACGGATCGAGCGGGAGTGGCTGGATACAGACCTCCCCAAGGTGATGCGAAGCTTCCTGCCCACTTTTCCGCGTGCGGGCTTAAGTTCAGGAAGTGAGTTGTGTAAGTACCTCCGTGCCCTGCTTGGCGATGCACGGATCGAGGAGCTTTCCATTCCGTTTGCCGCAGTGGCCTGTGACATCGATACTGGCGAGGTGGTGGTCCTTCGTCGCGGGCCGTTGGTCGATGCCATGCGCGCCTCCTGCTCGATCCCGGGTATCTTCCATCCGGTGCGATGGGAAGGGCACCTGCTGGTGGACGGTGGCCTTGTCGAACCGCTACCGGTGCGGGTCTGCCGCGAGCTTGGGGCAGACCTCGTGATCGGGGTGGACATCGTTCCAATACCCAGACCGACCACTCCAGCCGGGCGGAGTTTGTGGGATAGGTTGGGCCAAGGCCTCCGCGAGGGACTGATAAATCACACGTGGGTTCCTGGGAGCCTGACGGAGCTACTGGAGGACCTGTTTCGGGAGCGACCAGAGCATGAGCGCCCCCTTCCAGGCATCTACAGTATCATCAACCAATCAGTGGCTATCTTCCAACAGGAGATCCTTCACCTTAAGCTGACCCTGTGGCCGGCGGACCTGATCATCCGTCCGGATCTGCCCCATGGGGTAAGTTACCTCAAGGCTGCCGACGGGGTCCGTTCAGGTGAAGAGGCGATGAAACAGGCTCTTCCCAAACTGCGCTCACTCCTCACCCACTGTGAGGGCAAGGTGGGTGAGCACTAGGCATAAGGGTGCTTAAGAGGCTTGCGTTGACTTGAAAAGGCGATAGCTTTACAATTTCGTAACTGAGGTGTTTCCTATGCCAGAACAGGCTAAGCGCGAGATGCTCGAGCACATGGATCGAAGCATTGAGGTGCTTAAAGGTAATCTAGGCAAGGTGCAGACCGGTCGAGCCAACCCCGCCATGGTCGAGGACGTCATTGTCGATTACTACGGGGCCCCAACCCCGATTAGGCAGCTAGCGACTATCGTAGCTCCGGGTCTGGATCTTCTAGTGGTGCAACCCTATGACAAAACCCAGATGGGCGCTGTTGAAAAGGCAATCCTCGCTGCCGATTTGGGCCTCAACCCGACCAATGACGGGAAGGTCATCCGGATCAAGATTCCTAGGCTTTCTGAGGAGCGCCGAGAGGAGCTGACGCGGATCATCAAGGCCAAGGGCGAGGAAACAAAGATCGCTCTGCGGAACATCCGCCGGGATGCAAACGAGAAGCTCGAAGAGATGAAGGGTAACGGCGAGATCTCAGAGGACGATTACCACCGTTACCGCGAGAAGAACGACGAGACGATCCACGAATACTCAAAGAAGGTAGAGGAACTGGTCGAGTTCAAGAGCAAGCAACTGCGCACCATCTAAGCTTGCTCAAATTTAACAGGTCGCGAAAGATGAACAATCCCCTAACCTCTGAGTTTATGCGGCTTTTTCGCCTGTGTAGCACGTTGGGCCTCTGCGGTGTGGCCGCTGGGGTTCTCGCTGGTCTCGGCTTGGTGGCCGCGGCACTCGGTGTGTTGATTGGGTGCGCGCTATTTACCTTGAATTGTTTCTTTTTGTACGAGGCTGGACACTCTCTGATCAAGGCGAGCTCTAAGGGAAAGGGAGGAGTGATCGCAGTGCTGTCGAGCCTGGGAAGGTTTCTCTTCCTTGCGGTTGCGTTAGCTCTAGTGACCGGGATGGGGCACTCCGCCCTGTTCGCTGCCTGTGGAGGGATCTTTGTTGGTCAGGTAAACCTGCATCTGGGTCACCTTCGACAAAGGAGTGCCGCACGATGTTCGAGCACCTAGGGGAAAAGCTCATCCTGCATGTTACGATTGGCAGCTTCTCGCTGCGCTTCGACCTTGTTGCGATTATCATGAGCTGGGTAGTAATCGCTCTTCTCGTGGTGCTTGCTCTATGGCTGCGGCGAGGGCTACGCCAGGAGATCGAGGAGAAACCAAACCGTATTCAGGCGATGGTTGACGCACTGATCGACCTGCTTAAGGGACAGCTGACCTCCAATTTTGCCTCGGAGAGGCTCGCCCGGGAGCTGTTTTCGTTCATTTCGACGTTGTTCTTGTTTGTCCTTTTATGCAACTGGATATCAGTCATCCCTTATTTCCAATCTCCCACGCAAGATCTTAACGTGACTTTCAGTCTAGCACTCCTTGTCTTTGTCATGTCTCAGGTATTCGCCTTCCGGATGAAAGGGGGGAGACGGTACTTCAAGGGGTTCATCGAGCCGTATCCGTTCATGCTCCCCCTCAACATTGTGGGTGAGATCGCCAAGCCGGTTTCGCATGCGTTTCGTCTGTTCGGAAACATCTTTGGCGGGGCGATCCTGCTTGCGGTTGTCTCGGGCGAGCTTATTCCAGTAGTCGTTCCAGCGGCGCTTAACGCCTTTTTCGGGTTGTTTATCGGAGCAATTCAAGCGTTTGTGTTTGCCATGCTTGCCGTTGCGTATATCAATGTGGCAGTGGAAAGTTAAAAGGAGGAGATGTGTTACAAGATGCGCAGAACGTAGTTAGCGGAATTTCTGGTGCCGACATCGCCACCGCGGCTAAGTACCTCGCTGCCGGCTTTGTTATGGCAATCGGATCGATCGGATCGGCGATTGGGGAAGGACTCGTAGCCGCACATGCCCTGGACGGGATAGCCCGTCAGCCGGAGATGGAAGGGGCGCTGATGCGGACGATGGTCGTTGGACAGGCGATCACCGAATCGACCGGGATCTACTCCCTGGTGGTAGCGATCATACTTCTGTTTGTAGTGTAGGAGACCTCGTGAATCTCGAGTGGGGGAAGGTCGTCAAGAGCCTCAATTGGACCTTTATCTTCAATCTGGTCAACTTTGCCATCCTCCTTTACCTGTTGAAGCGTCTGCTGTTCAAACCGGCGCTTGCGTACCTCGATCGTCGACGGGAGCTGATTGCATCCCGGATGGAGTCGGCGCGGGCGGATGAGGAAAAAGCGGCCAAGCTCGCCGCTGAGCGGACAGAGGTTTTGAAAAAAGCCTACGAGCAGAGCCGTCAGATCGTCGAGAAAGCACATGCCCAGGCGGAGGAGACTATAGTGGCAGCGAAGAGCGAGGCCAAGCAGGATGCAGAGCGGATCCTTGATGATGCCCGCATGCAGATCGAGCAGGAACGTGTTCAGATGAAACAGGAACTACGTCGTGCCTACGCAGAGATTTCGGTACTGGGAGCCTCGCGCGTTCTCAAGCGAGAGGTAAAGCTTAAGGACCACCGCCGGCTCCTCGATGAACTCCTTGCTGAGATCGATGAAGAGGCGTTGAGGATCAAGCAGTGAGATCACGCGAGATCGCCCGCCGCTACGCCGAAGCGCTCTATCGTCTTTCTTACGAGGAAGGGTGTGTTGATCAGATTGAGGCGGATTACCGTCGAGTTCTTGCCGAAATCACCGAGGTTCCTGACTTTGGTCGGTTCCTGACCCATCCGCTCGTTTCGCGTGAGGAGAAGAACGGGCTGGTCGAACAGTCCTTTCCGCAGATCTTGGACTATCTTCGCAATTTATTTTCCCTCCTCATACGCAACGGGCGCGAGGACTACCTCGAACTGATCTACGAGGAGTTCCTCACCCTGCGCGCGGAGGAGGAGGGGATAATTCGGGTGAAGGTAGCTACGGCTCAGGAGCTGTCCTTGGAAGATCGCGATGGTTTGGTCAATCGTTTGGCAAAGGCGCTTGGTGGACGAGTGGAGCTTAAGGAGAGGCTCGATCCGGACCTCCTCGGTGGAGTGAGAATAGAGGTGGACGGTAAGGTAGTCGATGGGACGTTGCGGGCTAAGCTTGAGGGATTGCGGACCCTGATCGAGGGATAAGGGGGAGGAAGGTGGCAGCTACACGCAAGGACGAGATCAGTGCCATACTAAAGGAGCAGATAAAGGGGTTCCACTACGACCTGGAGATGGAAGAGGTTGGGGTGGTCGTCGAGGTAGGGGACGGGATCGCCCGCGTGTTTGGCTTACAGGGTGCGATGGCCGCCGAGATCATTGAATTTCCAAACGATATATACGGCTTGGTTCTCAACCTGGAGGAGGAGAGTGTCGGGGTTGCCCTGTTTGGAGAGAGCGAATACGTTCAGGAGGGCGACGAGGTGCGCCGTACCGGGCGCGTTCTGGAGACGGTGGTAGGCGAGGAACTCCTCGGCCGTGTCGTCGATCCACTTGGCCGGCCGAAGGACGGAAAGGGGCCGATCGCCTCTACCAAGACACGCAAAGCGGAGATTAAGGCCCCCGGCGTAGTAGAGCGCCAGCCGGTTAATACCCCACTTCAGACAGGGCTGAAGTCGATCGACGCCCTTACCCCGATCGGCCGTGGCCAGCGCGAGTTGATCATCGGTGACCGTCGTACGGGAAAGACCGCAATCGCGCTTGATACGATCATTAATCAGGCGGGAAAAGGGGTCACCTGCGTCTACGTAGCGATCGGCCAGAAGACTTCGACCATTGCCCGCGTGGTGGACACCTTGGAGCGTCACGGCGCGATGGCCTACACCACCGTAGTCACCGCTGAGGCGAATGATCCTACACCGATGCAGTACCTTGCCCCCTACGCTGGGTGTGCTATAGCCGAGTATTTCACCTACAAGGGAGAGGACGCGTTCGTCGTCTACGATGATCTGTCCAAGCACGCGGTTGCCTACCGCGAGATGTCGTTGCTACTTCGTCGGCCGCCAGGACGGGAGGCCTACCCTGGTGATATCTTCTACACCCACTCACGCCTATTGGAGCGTGCCGTACGCCTGTCCGACGAGCATGGCGGGGGGTCGCTCACCGCATTCCCAATCATCGAGACTAAGGCCGGAGACATTACCTCCTACATCCCGACGAACGTGATCTCTATTACCGACGGCCAGATTTACCTTGAGAGCGACCTGTTCAATCAGGGGTTCCGACCGGCGATCAATGTGGGAATCTCAGTTTCCCGTGTTGGGGGCGCAGCACAGATAAAGGCGATGAAACAGATCGCCGGTGATCTCAGGCTAAAACTCTCTCAATACCGAGAATTAGAGGCGTTTGCTGAGTTCTCCGCCGATCTCGATGAGGAATCGAAAGCCCAGCTTGCCCGTGGAGACCGGCTGATGGAGGTGCTGAAACAGAACCAATATATGCCAATGCCGGTTGAGGAACAGGTGGTTTCTCTATATGTGGGAGTGGAGAACCATCTTGCTGACGCCGATGTGGGCGAGGTTCGGCGCTTCATCGAGGAGTGGCTCCGCTTCCTTCACTCTGAGCATGAAGAGATCTTTGACGAACTGCGTGGGGGGAAAGAGTTTACCGATTCGATTGAGACTCAACTGAGAAAAGCAGTTAGCGAATTTAAGGAGCGCTTCGGAGAATAGATGGCTATTGCTGTCCGCGCGATTAAGGATCGAATCGGTAACATCGAGAATATTCGCCAGATTACCAGGGCAATGAACGCGATCGCCATGACCAAGGTGACGCGGATGAAGCGACGACTTGGTGTAGCGCGGCCGTACATGGCGGCTCTGGAGGCATTCCTTGCTGCCCTCCTCTCTCAGATCGGTGAAGGCACGGGTCCGCATCCTTTAACTATCGCTAATGGCTCTCCTTACGTGGGAATCCTGGTTCTCAACGCCGACCGCGGCTTATGCGGCCGGTTTAAAGGGGATTTAAATAGGAAAGGGTATGACCTACTGAAAGAGCTCGATGAGAGAGGGAGGGTTCTCGCCGGGGGAGAAAAGGCACGTGCCTACTTTGCTCGTCAGCGTGTGGAAATGCTTACAAGCTACGTTCACCTTTACGAGAACCCGACCCCGACAATGGCACAGAAGATGACATCGGATCTTATTTCCCTTTACATAAAAGGAAAAGTAGGCCGGGTGGTGGTGGTGGGCATGCAGTTTATCTCCGACCTGGCCCAGCGTATTGTTGTAGAGGAGATCCTGCCGATCAGGGTGGAGGCGAGGGGGCCTGAGGCACTTGTAGAGCCAGACTTAGCGGATATGCTCGATTTCACTCTTCCCTTATATCTTCAGGGCAAGCTCTTTTCCGTGCTCTTAGAGACGAAGACGAGCGAGCACGCAATCCGCCGCCAGGCAATGAAGAATGCCACTGACAACGCGGATGACCTGCTAAAGACACTCACCCGTACCTACAACAAGGCACGGCAGCAGTCGATCACCCGCGAGATTGCCGATATCATGGGGGGAGCAGAAGCATTGAGAGATTAAGTGATCGAAAGTTTGAGGGATTGGGAGATTGAGTGTCCAATCATTAAATCACTCAATCGCTAAATTACTCAATTACTAAATCGAGGTGTGAGATGATGGCAAAGAGCAAACGAATAGGGGCTGTCACTGAAGTGAGGGGGCCTGTAATCGACGCCCGCTTCGAGAAAGGGGAATTGCCGCGTGTGAACGACGCCCTGCGTATCAAACGGGAAGGGGAGAAGGACCTCATCCTTGAGGTCGCCCAGCACCTGGGAGACGACGTGGTGCGAGCGATCGCGATGGATTCGACGGACGGACTTGCCCGCGGGACCGAGGTGATCAACACTGGCGGGCCGATCACGGTCCCTGTTGGTCCGGAAACCTTGGGAAGAATGGTCAATCTAACCGGGGAGCCGATTGACGAGCTCCCACCGCTTGATACGAATAAGCGCTATTCGATTCATCGTCGCGCCCCCGCACTTACGGATCAGGAGACCGAGACCGAGATCTTCGAGACGGGAATCAAGGTGGTCGACCTCATCACTCCGTTCCCCAAAGGAGGAAAGATCGGCCTGTTCGGTGGCGCTGGCGTGGGAAAGACTGTTCTCATCATGGAGCTGATTCGTTCCATCGCCTACGAGCACTCTGGCTACTCGGTCTTTGCTGGTGTTGGAGAGCGGACGCGCGAGGGGAACGACCTATACCTTGAGATGAAGCAGACTGGTGTACTGAAGAACACGGCCCTCGTCTATGGTCAGATGAACGAGCCACCCGGGGCGCGTTTCCGGGTGGGGCTCACAGGGGTTACTTTAGCCGAATACTTTCGCGATGAGGAGGGAAAGGATGTCTTGATGTTCATTGACAACATCTTTCGTTTCGCCCAGGCGGGAAGTGAGGTCTCGGCGCTGCTTGGCCGCATGCCGTCCGAGGTGGGCTACCAACCGACCTTGGCCACGGAGATGGGAGAGTTGCAGGAGCGGATTACCTCGACGAAGAAAGGCTCCATTACCTCGGTACAGGCAATCTACGTTCCGGCAGACGACCTGACCGATCCGGCACCAGCGACCGTCTTCTCCCACCTCGACGCGGCGATCACCCTGTCGCGCGAGATCGTTGAGAAGGGAATCTATCCCGCGGTCGACCCGCTCCAGTCCAACTCCACCATGCTTGATCCTCATGTCATATCGCATGAACACTATCGCGTAGCCCAGCAGACCCTGGAAATCCTGCAGCGCTATGAGGATCTACGAGACATCATTGCCATCATGGGAATGGATGAGCTCTCTGAGGAAGACAAGCTAACGGTGCGTCGGGCGCGCAAGGTGCAGCGTTTCATGAGTCAGCCTTTTTACGTTGCCGACCAGTTCACCAACCGACCCGGGGTCTATGTTAAGCTGGACGAGACGATCAAGGGGTTCGCCATGATCGTCGATGGGGAGCTGGACGAGGTTCCTGAGCAGGCCTTCTACATGGTCGGTGCGATCGACGAGGTGCTCGGGCGGGCGAAGAAGACCAAGGGAGAGGACGAGGAAGCGGAGTTACATTAAGTGATTGAATGAGTGAGAGATTGAGTAATTTAACAATCCCCCGATCACTCAATCGCTAAGTCACTCAATTCGCGATACACAGGAGCTGTGGAGGTATGAATCCCTTTCGGCTGGTTCCTAAGCGGCTGAAACGCCGCATGTTCCGCTACACCCCCGCCGGTTTCCCGGTTCCCGCTGCCTGCGGGGCGTTCTACGATGCACGCCACACCGCCTTTTCCGGCGATGATATGATGATCCTTGAGTATTCTAGCGTGCAGGCACAGCGACGATTATTCGAGCGAGCGATCTCCCTCCTGCCGCCGAGGGGGAGAGTCCTTGACCTTGGCTGCGGCCTCGGAGACCTTCTTTCGTTCCTCGACGCTGAGGGCCTCCCCTATGAGAGCTATCACGGGATCGATGTGAGTGAACGAATGGTGCAGGAGGCGCGCCGCCGCTTTGCCGATCACAAAGGTGCATCGTTCGAGGTGC
>DQCH01000070.1:0-7768 GCA_003545155.1 Candidatus Acetothermia bacterium | reverse complement strand
ATGGTGACGATGATGACGATCCTTAAGATCGCGTTTGCTGCTTGTAGGGTGGGGATTGTCTTCTCGCACCTTGTTACTGGAAGAAAAGAAGGATTGAAGTTCACTAGCGTGCCCGAGGAGATGGCCGCCCACTGCGAGGCGGAATTCGGGGCACAAACACAGATTGACGACGACGGGATCGACTTCACTTACCTCATTGCCCTGCACCACTGATTTTCTATCTCCTTGTCTAAAGAGTTTTCCATACAGCACTGCATAGATTGCTTAGTCAACCTGGCATCATAGCCCGGATTGACGGTGCCTGGATAAGTCCCTATAATTCTTCTTGTCTGGCGGCGTAGCCAAGCGGAAAGGCAAGGGACTGCAAATCCCTGATTCAGCGGTTCGAATCCGCTCGCCGCCTCTTAAATGGGTGGTTAGCTCAGCTGGGAGAGCGCATGCTTGACGTGCATGAGGCCACAGGTTCGAGTCCTGTACCACCCACCAAGTCTTTCTTACTTTTTGTTTCGAGTCTTAAGAGGGTGAGATGGATGCTTGACATTTGACCTGTAACGCCATTTTGTGCTAGGGTAAAAAGCCTTGAGCTCATATCGCGGCTCATGTGTCCTAAGCGCTCCCTTTGCCCTCTCCGGGTGGTGGTGGTGCTTTTTTTGCCGCTTCTTGATATAATCTCCGAAGTGATCAAGTGGGGGAACAAACTTTCACACGCTTTTCTTCCATATTTCTTCCATGAAATTTTCTGGTTCCTGGCATAGAACAGACTGGATATCTTGGTATCCTATGAAGGATCGTCAATTCAGTGGGAAGCACATGAGAAGAGGGGGAATAAGTTCCTTGATGAGGAGGTGAACCACATGGCTAAGAAGGAGATCCTCGACAAGCTCTCCATCTATATTCCACAAAAGAAGATGGAAGAGAAGCCGGTCCAGCGTCTGATCCGTTTGAGTGAACGGCGCGATCGGTCGATCAACTACTTAGTAGTCGACGCGATTCTTCAATACCTTAACAAGGAAGAGAAGAAAGGCTAGCTTGAGCGCGCCTTGCGAAGGCTCTGGCTCAGCAATGTGATAATCTGGTGCCCAGAGGACAAACGTCCTCGGGCACCAATTTTTTTAACGATCGCCTCGGTATGCCGCGAGTACAGCGTCTCGGAGACAACCGTTCACCGTTGGTGGAACAAGTACCGTGGGATGGACGAGGCACAACTGCGCAGGCTAAAAAAACTTGAGATGAGAACAGACGCTTAAAGAAGATCGTGGCCCAACAAACGCCGGTGTAGTGGGGTTTGCTTTACCACTTCCCTCAGTGTATGCTGGAAATACCTGTATTGGTAAAATGTGGACTAGAAAGAGTCATACTCAATGAGCTTGCAAAGATGCTTCGGCATGTGTCAATGTGAGAAAACGAGAACCAGCCTTAAACGTTGGCATAAGATGTCAAGGGAGTCCGCATCCAATTGCTGTTCAATTGAATTTGATAAGTAAGCTCTGCTGTCCTGGCCTACTCAAGCCGATTTGACCAGCTAGGAGTTGCAAACGGAGGTTTCCCAGCTGTCTTGGAGACAAACGGGCTGGCATTGCTCCCAGCGCATTTGACCTCCTTTACGAGTAAGAAGCACGGAAAACAGAAACTGCGAGTGGTCATGAACAGAACCGTCTCGATGTCTAAACTAAGGTTGCAGTTGGTTAGTCTAGTTTCAATTTTTGACGTTTCGTTTGAAGATGAGGCCTTGAAAGTAGTACACGGTTTTAACTAATGGTGTGATAGATCTTGAGAAAGGGTGATGGGGGGAGGATAGCGTAGAATTGATAGACCTTTTGGACAGTTTTTAGTAAGATTGGGCGTACAAGATCTAGATTCTTAGGAGGTATGGTATGAGCAGTAGCGCCATATCGATCAAAACGGAAATCCCTGGCCCGAAGTCGCGTGAAATCACTGCCAAAAAGGAGCGGTATGTACCGCTTGCATTAGAGACGCTCGCGCCCTTCTTTATCGCAGAAGGAAAGGGCGCTTTGGTGAAAGATGTGGATGGGAATCAGTTTATCGATTTTACCGGTGGCTGGGGCTGCCTGATCGTTGGTCACACACCAGATCGCGTGGTTGAGGCAATTCGCGACCAAGCGGGCAAGTTCGAGCACACGGACTTCACAGCGATCCCTTACGAGCCATTTGTCACACTTGCTGAACGTCTCGCTAAGCTGGCCCCCGGACCTTCTCCGAAACAGGTGGCCTTCTTCAACAGTGGGGCTGAGGCGATCGAGAACGCGGTCAAGATCTCCCGCAAGTACACGAAGCGAAAGGCGATCGTAGTGTTCGAGGGAGCGTTCCACGGCCGCACCCTTCTCACGATGACCATGACGCACAAGGCATCGCCGTACAAAGCAGGATTTGGGCCGTTTGCACCGGACATCTACCGCCTCCCCCTTCCCAACCCGTACCGCAACAACATGCAATTTGAGGACTTTGAGCGCGCGTTGATCGCGCTGGTTGACCCTGAGGAAGTTGCCGCTGTGGTCATTGAACCACTGCAGGGAGAAGGTGGGTTCATCGTTCCCGCTGATGGATTTCTGGAGTATCTGCGTGAACTGACCACCAAGCATGGGATCCTCTTTGTCGCCGATGAGATTCAAAGCGGGTTCGGCCGCACAGGCAAGTTTTTCGCCATCGAGCACTACGACATCGAACCCGATCTCATCGCTGTGGCAAAGTCGATCGCGGCCGGACTCCCGCTGTCTGGTGTGATCGGAAAGAAAGAGGTCTACGATCGCATCCCAGGAAGTTCGATCGGAGGGACGTACGTCGGCAACCCCATCGCCTGTCGAGCAGGGATTGAAGTGTTGAACATCGTAGAAGAGGATAAGCTCCTCGACCGAGCGATCACCATCGGCAAGATCACCCGAAAACGTTTTGAGGAGATGAAGCGTAAGTACTCTATCATCGGCGATGTGCGCGGCCTGGGCGCCATGGTCGGTATGGAACTCGTCAAGGACCCGGTCACAAAGGAGCCGGCCAAGAAGGAGTGTTCTGCTGTGGTGCAGGAATGCCTTCGTAATGGGCTTATCATGCCGAGCGCCGGTCTCTATGGAAATGTGCTACGTATGTTGGTGACCCTCGCCATTACCGATGAGCAGCTTAACGAGGGGTTGGATGTCCTGGATGCCTCCCTGGCCAAGGTTGCGGGTGGCAAGTGAGATGGTTTCGCGGCCATTCGATGTCGATTCGCACCGGCGATGTGGATACAGTTGAGAAGGCCATTAAAGCCCACTTCTCCGAGCTGGAGGAGTATTTCGAGAATAAATACTTAAAATCGTAGGAGGTGAGAACAATGGCCGGCCATTCTATTGGAATACGGCGGGAGGACAAATACCAGTGGGAGCGGCGCGTTCCACTGATCCCGCGGGATGTGAAAGAATTGGTTGAGAAAGACCGCCTCGAGATCGTCGCTCAGCGCTCACATAAACGTATCTTCACCGATGGGGAGTATCGACAACTCGGCATTGAAGTCGCAGAGGATCTCTCCTCCTGCCCGATTATAGTCGGGATTAAGGAGATTCCCATTCCTGTCCTTGAGAAGCGGAAGACCTACGTTTTCTTCTCGCACACGATCAAGGGGCAGAGCTACAACATGGCGATGTTGAGCCGCATGCTCGAGCTTCGCTGCACCCTGATCGACTACGAAAAGGTGACCGACGAGGATGGCCGCCGGCTGATCTTCTTCGGCAACTACGCAGGTCTTGCTGGGATGATTGAGACCCTGTGGGCGCTAGGAAAGCGCCTCGCCTGGGAGGGGATCGGAAATCCCTTTGAGGAAATCGACCGTGCCCTGGACTACCGGGATCTCGCCGCGGCGAGGGAGGCAATTCGGATGGTAGGCAAACGGGTTAAGGATGAAGGGTTGCCCGAGGAAATTACCCCTCTGGTTGTCGGTTTTGCTGGTTATGGGAACGTCTCGCGCGGGGCGCAGGAGATCCTTGACCTTCTACCAGTACGTGAGATCAGCTCGCAGGATCTCGCCTCGCTGGCAAAGGAACAAACGGCGTTAAACAATGTTTTATACAAGGTTGTGTTCAAGGAAGAGAACATGGTAAAGCGGGTCGACTCAAGGCGACCTTTCGACCTGCAAGAGTACTACCAGCACCCTGAGCGCTACCGAGGCATCTTCAAGCGCTACCTCGCGCATCTAAGCGTCCTTGTAAATGCCATCTATTGGGACACGGTCTATCCCCGGCTAGTTACCAAGGCAGTGGTTAAAAAGATGTATGAGAAGGGCCAGCCACGCCTGCGAGTGATCGGGGACATAAGCTGCGATGTGGAGGGGGCAATCGAGTGTACGGTAAAAGCGACCGAACCGGGCGATCCGGTCTACGTCTACGACCCGGTCGCCGATCGTGCAATTAGCGGGGTGGAAGGGGATGGACCAGTGATCATGGCGGTAGACATCCTGCCGGCGGAGCTTCCGCGTGAGGCCTCCATTTACTTTAGTGGAGTGCTGAAGTCCTACATTCCCGCGATCGCGCAGGCCGATTTCACCGGTGATTTTGTCACATGCCAGTTACCCGCACCGATCAAGCGGGCTGTGATCGCCTATCGAGGCGAGTTGACCCCTGAATATAGCTACCTGAAGAAGTACCTTTAGAACCCCGGAACGTGAGAAAGGAGACCTAACGTGAAGAAAGTACTGGTTCTTGGTGCCGGCCTCGTTGCCGGCCCTCTGGTTCGCTACCTCCTCGATCAGGAGGGGTTTCAGGTTAAGGTGGCAAGCCGTACCTTGAAGAAGGCGGAAAGACTCATCGGGGAGGCAAAAAACGGGATAGCGCAGCAGCTCGATGTAAGCGAGCAGGAGATATTGGAACGGCTAATCGGTGAGGCCGACCTCTCCATCAGCCTGCTGCCTTACGTCTATCACCCGCTGGTGGCGAAGCTGTGCATCAAACATACGAAACACATGGTCACTGCCTCCTACGTCAAGGATGAGATGAGAGCTCTCGATGCTGATGCGAAAAAAGTTGGCGTGATCCTGTTAAACGAGATCGGGGTTGATCCGGGGATTGACCACATGTCAGCGATGCAGGTCATCGATCAAATTAAGGCAAGCGGTGGAGAGCTTGTCAGTTTCTCCTCCTACTGCGGTGGGCTTCCTGCACCGGAGGCAAACGACAATCCCTTTGGTTATAAGTTCTCCTGGAGCCCGCGCGGGGTGGTCCTTGCCGGGAAGAATCCGGCTCGCTACCTCAAGGATGGTGAGGTAATGGATATCCCCGGAGAGGAGCTGTTTACCCATCACTGGCCAGTGACGATCGAAGGCCTCGGTACGCTTGAGGGATACCCCAATCGTGACGCCATTCCCTATGTGAAGACCTACGGGATTTCGGGCGTAAAGGGCATGTTCCGCGGGACGCTACGCTATCCGGGCTGGTGTGAGACGATGAACAAGAGCGCCGAACTGGGGCTTCTCGATGAGGCAGAACGAGACGGCCTTGTTGGGCTGACCTTTCGTGGCCTTACTGCTGTGCTGATTGGGAGCTCGGGCGAAGACCTCAAGACCGATCTCGCTGTGTTTCTGAACCTCGATGTGGATTCTCCTGCAATCTCCAATATGGAGTGGCTTGGCCTTTTGAGCGACGATCCCTTACCACAAAGTGCCAAGTCTCCCCTGGATGTGCTGGTCGCACGTATGCTTGACAAGATGCACTATGCTCCTTTTGAACGGGATATGTTGGTGATGCAGCATGAGTTTATCTCCCGCTACTCTGATCGCAAGCAGAAGACTACCTCCACATTGATCGACTACGGGATCCCGTATGGAGATTCCTCAATGTCGCGGTTGGTGGGGCTGCCGGCGGCGATCGCGGCGAAGCTGATCCTCCTGGGAGAGATCGACCTTGTCGGGGTCCAGGTTCCGGTTGTTTCAGAGATCTACGACCCGGTTTTGGCTGAGCTTGCCCAGATGGGTGTTAAGTTCACCGAGAAGACCGAGGTGATCGACTCCTGACCGATCGAAGACCGGATATATTGCTCGGTGCGAGCGTCGAGGGGTTTTTCTACGGACGCGCCCCCTCGGCTTGGCCGACATTGACGCAAGCAGTGGGGGGAATCGTCTCCCTCGGGTTGGGGGTTGAGTTCTGGGCATCTCGCGGAGAGGATGACCCAGAGCCGACTTCTCAGACGGTGGAAGAGATTCGCTGTATCTGCGAGAAGGCTCCGTTTGTCTCCATGCATACACACCGCGAATTGTGGCGGTGGGACCCTGACGGATTGAAGCGCGAGATCGCGCTCTGTCACGCCGTCGGTGCTCGCACCCTTGTTCTTCACAAGGGAAGCCTCGGCCTTTACGACCCCTCTTCGCGCCCCGACTTTCCTGCCATCAGACGCTTGCTACAAACAGCGCAGGAAGCGGGAGTGAAACTTGCCCTGGAGAATGGACTAGACAGTCTCTGGGCCTTGGATCGAGTCCTTGACGAGATTGGGCACGACCCTGCAAGCACAAACCTGGGCATCTGTATCGATGTCGGCCACGCTCACCTTACAAAGGACGCCGGCCGTCAGCCGATCCGTAACTATCTCGAGCGTTATCGCGGTCAGCTTATCCACCTGCACCTGCATGACAACATGCAAGACGAAGATGATCACCGCCTTCCTGGCGAGGGATCGATTGACTGGCCGGATCTATTAAGGACGCTTGGTGTAATTGGTTACGAAGGTCCTGCTGTGTTAGAGCTTCACACCGCGGATGATCCGCTCACGGCACTTAAAAAAGGGTGTGAGTTCTTCGACGCTTTGATTTGAGGAAATGCCTCAGGCTCCTGTCGTTTTCCTGTGTGTAGAAAGTCTCATGTTTCACCAGGTCTTGTTTCGGTGGTGATCCCCTTGAAAAGGCCGACCAATTTGGTATGCTTTTATCAGGTGAGAGAAAATGGACAAGCGTATCTACCTTGATAATAGTGCAACGACTCCCGTAGCAGCCGAGGTTCTTGAGGCGATGACCCCCTACTTTTGCGAGGCGTACGGGAACGCCTCCAGCCTGCACGCCTCCGGGCGAGAAGCGCGACAGGCGATCGAAAAGGGGCGTGCAGAGATCGCCGCGATCCTGGGAGTCTCACCGTCGGAGATCGTGTTCACCAGCGGAGCGACCGAAGCGAACAACCTCGCAATCATTGGGATGGCCTTTGCGCATCAAGAAAAGAGGCACATCATCACCTCCAAGATTGAGCACCACGCCGTTCTTTATCCTTGCCAGTGGTTGGAGAGCCAGGGATACAAGGTGACCACCCTTGACGTTGATAAGACAGGACGGATTGATCTTACCCAACTTAAAGATGCAATTCGTAAAGACACACTCCTTGTCTCGATCATGGCTGGAAATAACGAGATTGGAACACTCCAGCCAGTAGAGGAGATCGGCGCAATCTGTCGGGAGCGAGGAGTCGCCTTTCACACCGATGCGGTGCAGGCCTACGGAAAGATACAACTTCCCACAGATTCAATTGACCTGCTCTCAGTTTCCGCCCACAAGCTACATGGCCCCAAGGGTGTGGGTTTTCTCATGGTTCGCAAAGGGTTCTCTCTTACCCCACTTCTCCACGGTGGAGGCCACGAAGGAGGACGCCGCAGTGGCACGGAGAACACGCCGGGAATCGTCGGTCTTGCGGCGGCGTCTTCACTTGTTTTTAACAAGATGGAGGAGACTACCGCGCGGATGCGAAGGTTTAAAAGACGGCTGATCGACGCTATCAATGCCATCCCAGGGACGAGGTTGAACGGGCATGAA
>DQCH01000111.1 GCA_003545155.1 Candidatus Acetothermia bacterium | reverse complement strand
CGCAAACTCGATAACGGTCTGCGCCGCCTCCTTCCCTACACGGCCTTGTGCCTCTAAAGTGGCGGCCCCAATGTGCGGGGTAAGGGAGAGGCTCTCCTGTGTAAAGAGAGCTTGACCGGTGTCTGGCGGTTCGACAGCGAAGACATCAAGCGCTGCTGCAGCAACCTTCCCGCTCGCCAAGGCAACAGCGAGGGCCGTCTCGTCGATAATTCCGCCGCGCGCACAGTTGATGATGCGAACGCCATCCTTCATCATCTCGATCTCTTTTGCACCAATTACTGCACCCAGCTTGGGATCGTACGGAATGTGAAGTGAGACAAAGTCACTCTCTTTAAGCAGTTCTTCGAAAGGTACCATCGTTACCAGGTCGGGGAGAGGGCTCTTTGCGACAAATTTGTCGTATGCGATCACGTGCATTCCCAAGGCCGCGGCCTTACGCGCTAGCGATTGGCCGATCCGGCCGATCCCGATAATTCCCAGAGTCTTACCGTCGATCTCTACACCCTTTAACCGCTTCTTCTCCCACTTGCCTCCTTTTAAAGAGGCTGTCCCACGACCGATGTGACGAGCGGTAGAGAGCAGATGCCCAAGGGCAAGCTCGGCAACGGAGTTTGAGCTGGCAGCAGGAGTATTCCGTACCGCGATCCCTTTCCCTCGCGCGTACTCCACGTCGATGTTATCCAGTCCAACCCCGGCACGGACGATAAGCTTCAACTTAGTTCCGGCATCGATGATCTCTTGCCGGACCTTGGTAGCGCTACGGACAACGATTGCCTCATAGTCCGCGATCGTCTCCTTCAAGGCCTCGGGAGTAAGATCGGTACTCACCTCCACTATGAGACCAGCTTCCCGCATCGTTGCGACCGCTGCATCTGCCAGCGGATCTAACACAAGTACCTTAAACCCCATCTTCGCCTCCTTACAGGTTAAGAACCGTCTCGATCACCCGCAGCAGCCCCTCGATCTCGTCGACCTGGGTGTCCCCCATATGGGCGATGCGGAAGGTCTTCTCTTTGATTGCGCCGTAGCCGTTTGAGATCCGCAGGTTATAGTCCTTGGCAAGGGTGTTGATCAGATCTGCAACCCCGATCCCGCGTGTATTCTTAACACAGGTGAGGGTCTTTGACCAGTAACCCTCCTCAGGATAAATGTCGAAGTATTTCACCGCCCAGGACTGAACAATTTTTGCCATGGCCTCGTGGCGAGCGAAGCGCTCATCCAACCCCTCATCGAGCATATCGTCAAGCTGAGCGTTTAGCGCAAATAGGTGCGGGATTGCCGGTGTTGACGGGGTTTGGTTCTTCAGATGGGATTTATGCATCTTCGTTAGGTTAAAGTAGTAACTACGCGGCGGGACAGCTTGGGCACGGGAAAGGGCACGCTCACTCACCGAAGCGACCGCCAGGCCCGCTGGGAGTGCGAACGCTTTCTGTACGCCGGCAAGAACGAAATCGATGTTCCAAGCATCAGTTTCGATCTTAACACCGGCCATAGCACTCACTGCGTCGATGAGGAGGAAGACCTCTGGATAGCGGCTCACTACCTCTGCGATCTCGCGAAGGGGATTCATTAAGCCGGTAGATGTCTCGTTAAACACTAAAGTTACCGCATCGTATTTCCCGCTTTTCAACTGCTCGTCAACCATCTGCGGCTTTAATGCGACCTCCCAGTCAATCTCAAATGCATCGCAGGGAACACCGTTTGCGACCGTGATCTCGTGCCAGCGCTTGGAGAAAGCGCCGTTCACCAGGTTAAGACAGCGCTTGACAACAAGATTTGTCACCGCCGCTTCCATCGCCCCTGTTGAAGAAGAGGTGAACAGGAAAACAGGGTTTTTTGTGTACAGGAGCTTCTGTAACTTCGGTTGAATCTCAGCGTAGAGCTCGGAGAACTCGGGGGAGCGGTGATGGACCTGTGGGGTAGACAGTTCTTTTAAGATCTCGGGCCGAACCTCGGTCGGGCCCGGGGTAAACAGTCGCTTGTGCATGGTTACCTCCGCGATAGATATTAGTAAGGCTGTAAGCCAAATGGTAACACGATTATTTCACTTCTGCAATGGAAGGAAGAGCACGGGAAAGGCCAAGCTCTCGTGCCTGGATAATCGCCTCTAAGTATTCGCGTTTAGTAAGCGGCCGGGCAAGTTCAGGGTAGGAATCGGCCCGATAACATGGACGGTACTGTCCCATGACGTTCAGATAGGTCCCCGGCCCGACAACGGAGGCGATCAGCTCAAAGACACGCTTTGATGAGGCGATACCGTCCGGAAGAACGAGGTGGCGGATCAGCAGACCGTGGCGAGCGATCCCTCCTTCGATCACTAAATCGCCCACTTGACGGTGCATCTCACGGAGCACTGCTTCGATGTTGTGCACGTACCCTGAAGCGTCGGAGTAGTGAAGAGCAGCGCTTTCCTCACCGTACTTAACGTCTGGCATATAAATATCGACTATCCCTTCCAACAATCGTAACACCTCGACGCTCTCGTAGCCGCCGCAGTTCCAGACAATGGGGATTTTCAAACCAGCCCCCCTCGCCAGCCCGAGCGCAGCGACGATCATCGGGGCCTGGTGCGTCGGGGTAACGAGGTTTAGGTTGTG
>DQCH01000128.1 GCA_003545155.1 Candidatus Acetothermia bacterium | reverse complement strand
CTATGCATGACCTCGCCGGCGTATCTTTCCTGCTTTGCCTGGAGCATGGTTGCGTAGTCGCGTAGGTCGCAATGGTTGAATGCCGAACACCCACAGCCGAGACAGCGATCCCCTTCTTTCATCGCCTCCTCATCGGTGAAGTTCGTCTCATACTCCTTGAAATCACGGACTCGTTCATCAGGNNATATGTCGGGACGCGCGGCATCTCCTCCACATCGCCAATATCGGCGCGGGTGACATCGATCTTCTCATGGTGATAGATGAACTGGGCAGGTCTGACATCCTCACCACGCAGGTACTGTTCGATCGCGTCCGCGGCGCGGTGACCCGCTCCGACTGCTTCGACCGCGATCGACGGCCCGGTGACAACATCGCCGCCAGCGAATACCCCCGCACACTTGGTCAGCCCGGTTTGTTCGTCAGCAATGATCCTCCCACCACGGTCGATAGCGATCTCGCTTCCGGTGAGACAGTCGGTCTCCGGTGATTGACCGACAGCAAGGATCACCCCTGCAGCAGGAATGACGAAATCCGAGCCTTCAATCGGGATCGGTCGGGCCCGTCCGCTTGTGTCTGGTTCGCCAAGCTTCATCTTAGAGCACTTTATCCCGGTGAGGTCGCCTTCCTCGATGATGAACTCGAGCGGTTGAATAAGAAACCGGAAGCTAACCCCTTCCTCCTCCGCCTCTGCAACCTCGTGCGGGAGGGCAGGCATCTGCTCACGGCTGCGACGATATATGACCGTTACCTCTGACCCAAGGCGCCGAGCAGAACGGGCGGCGTCCATCGCGGTGTTTCCACCACCGATTACCACCATCCGCGGTGGAAGCGGTATCCGCTCTCCCTCGTTCACCCGTCGCAGAAACTCGATCCCTTGCATAACAGAGGAGTGGTCCTCCCCAGGAATTCTAAGGCCACGTACACGCCAGGCGCCAATGCCGATAAAGACCGCGTCAAACTCGTGCTGTAGCTGCGCAAGCGTGACCTCCTCTCCTAAGCGCACGTTGTTGCGGAACTCTATCCCCATCTTCCCTAGCACGGTGAGCTCGCGATCGAGGCCCTTCTGCGCGAGGCGATAGTCAGGGATCCCGTAGCGTAGCATCCCTCCCATCTTGGGCATCGCATCGAAGACCACGGTAGTATGCCCGTTACGTCGGAGGAAGTAAGCAGCACTTAATCCTGCTGGACCTCCACCGACGATCGCCACGTGCTTACCAGTATCCGTGGCAACCGACGGGATGTAATCGAACTCCTTATCGCCGAGGAAACGTTTGATGTGCCGGATCTGAATCGGCTCTTCAGCGATCTCGCGCCGACAGGCATCCTCGCACGGGGCCGGACAGATTCGTCCGAACGCCGCCGGCAGCGGTAGCTTCTCGTAGAGGAGGTGCAGCGCCTCCCCGAACAGGCCGTTGGCCGTCAGGCCTACATACCCTTGGCAGTCTGTATGTGCAGGACAGGCTTGTTGACAGGGAGCAATGCAGTCCCCCCAGTGATTGCTGAGCAGTAGTTCGAGGGCGGTCCGGCGGATATCTTCGGCCGCCTTGCTATGGGTATGGATGACCATTCCATCGCGAACAGGGGTCGAACAGGACTTGACAACTCCCATTCCCTCTACATCGACGACGCACACACCACAGGAGTCGTATGGAGCAAGACGTTCCTCAGCGCAGAGAGCGGGGATCTCTATCCCCTCGCGCCGAGCAAGAATAAGGATCGTCTCCCCCTCGACCGCGGAGACCTTCTTCTCATTTATCGTGACTGAAAGCATCCCATCCCCTTTCTTACTGAACATCGATCGCTCCAAATGGACAGACTTCGTAACAACGGCCGCATTTAATACATATTTTCTGATCGATCGTCTGAAACGCGCCCTGTCCCTGCGAGATCGCCTGAACCGGGCATTCACGCGTGCAGAGTTTGCAGTCTTTACACCGCTCGGGGCCGATCTCGTAGTGGATCAGCGCCTTGCACACGTGTGCAGGACAGATCTTATCGACAATGTGGGCATCATATTCCTCGCGGAAGTACTTTGCTGTGGTGAGAACAGGGTTGGGGGCAGTCTGTCCCAACCCGCAAAGGGAATAGATTTTGACCTTCTTACTCAGT
Source organism: Candidatus Acetothermia bacterium (assembly GCA_003545155.1). GTDB lineage: Bacteria > Bipolaricaulota > Bipolaricaulia > UBA7950 > UBA9294 > UBA9294. The sequence continues at coordinate 1,332 of DQCH01000128.1, read as the reverse complement.
TCCAGCAGCCGATCAAGATCCTCTACCGTGCCATCGCCATCACAGATCCGTTGCAGGATCTCAAGCATCCTCTTCGTGCCAATGCGACAGAAGGTGCACTTTCCGCATGATTCCTTCTGAATAAAGTCGAGGAAGAAGCGAGCTAGATCGACCATGCACGTCTTTTCGTCAAGGACGATCAACCCACCAGAACCCATGATCGCCCCTGTCTCGGTGATCGATTCGTAGTCAACCGGGACATTCGCGAGGGAGGCGGGAATGCATCCACCGGAAGGGCCTCCGATTTGCACGGCTTTGAACGCTTTTCCGTCACGGATTCCGCCACCGACATCGAGCACAATATCTTTGATTGGCATCCCCATCGGGACCTCGACCAATCCGCTGTGGTTCACCTTCCCGGCCAGGGCAAAGACCTTTGTCCCTTTACTCTTCTCCGTCCCGTAGCGTGTGAACTCCTCCGTCTTGTGACGAATGATCCACGGAACGTTGGCCAGGGTCTCCACGTTGTTGATATTCGTCGGCTTTTCCCACAGTCCGGAGACAGCAGGGTAGGGAGGACGCCTCCGTGGAGTGCCGCGTCTCCCTTCTATCGAGGCGATCAGCGCGGTCTCTTCCCCACAGACGAACGCCCCTGCTCCAGCCTTGATCTTAACCTCGAATGAGAAGTCGCTGCCGAGTATATTCTCCCCGATGAAACCAGCGGTGGTTGCATCAGCTAGTGCCTTCTCCAACCGTTTAATCGCCAACGGGTACTCGGCGCGTACGTAGAAGTATCCGTGCGGGGCGCCGATCGCGTAAGCTCCGATCGCTATACCTTCAAGTACACGGTGCGGGTCTCCCTCGAGTACGCTACGGTCCATAAACGCCCCGGGGTCCCCTTCGTCGCCATTGCAGATGAAGTACTTCTTCGGCCCAGGCTCACGCGCGGCGAAGCCCCACTTAACGCCGGTGGGAAAACCGGCTCCGCCACGACCACGCAGCCCGGAGGCAGTTACCTTCTCGATCACCTGTTGCGGGGTCATCTCAGTGAGGGCGATCCTCAACGCCTCGTATCCTGCGTGTGCCCGGTACTCGTCGAGCGATTCGGGGTCAATTAAACCGCAGTTTTCGAGCACGATGCGAACCTGTTTATCGAAAAAGCCATCGGTAGCAACGAGGAGATCCTGAATAGGCTGCCCATCAATGACATGTTCTTCTACAATGCGAACTACGTCCTCAACCCGTACGTGTCCGTATGTGGATAGCTTGCCATCCTGGTAAACTACGTCGACCAGCGGTTCGTTGTAGCACATACCGATGCACCCGACCCGCTTCAGCTTTACCGATGCATTA
>DQCH01000144.1:6260-6459 GCA_003545155.1 Candidatus Acetothermia bacterium | reverse complement strand
GCTCTCTTTTTCGCTCCTGTATCGTCCCCACCGACTGATCGTCTTTTTCGCCACACTGCTTGTTCGTTTCGTGCTCTCGACGATGCACACCTGCCGATTGATCCTCCTGGGGAGGCAAGAGGGGCGAATTGTCGCACTCCCCATCCGGATAAACAATCCGTTTGGTCAATTTATTCTTCTGAATTCGATCACCCTCACT
>DQCH01000144.1:0-6141 GCA_003545155.1 Candidatus Acetothermia bacterium | reverse complement strand
CTGGCGATTGGCGTACGATCAAGGAATCGCTTGAAAGGACACTTTATCCCATCTTCGAGAGGGGGGTAGATGCGCCTCGTTGAAGCCGTTCTTTTACTTTCTATTCTCGCCGTTTTATACCGTTTATTCGGCGGTCCGACATCGTGGGACCGGCTCCTTGCCTACAATTCTGCATCGAATAGGGTAGTAGTACTCCTCGCGATTGTCGCGATTGTCTCAAAGCAGCAGATCTACCTTGATGTCGCAATTGTGTACGCCGCTTTGAGTTTCCTTGGGGTGGTGATCCTTGCCAGGTTCATGGAGAGAGGGGAGGGATATCGATGATTGCCAAGATCCTCATCAGCTTGGGGCTTGTTTTTGTGGCCATTGGAACGCTGGGGATTCTCCGCTTCCAGGATGTTTACTCGCGCTTACAGGCGAGCGGCGTCTCGGATAACGCCGGGCTCGGCCTCGTTCTTTTGGGCCTCATCGTCCATGGTGGGTTCGAGAGGCACGACCCTGTTCTTGTCCTCCTCCTGCTCCTTCTCCTATTGACCAACCCGATCGTGACCCACAGCATTGCCAAGAGTGCCTTTACTCAGCGACACACCAGCACAAAGGAGGAGGAATGACATCCCAGCAGGCTTTGCTCGTCCTCCTTCCGTTTATTGCTGCCTTTGGACTAACTCGACGACGACGCTTCACAGCGGTGATCGGGATGGGGATGTTCAGCTTGACCCTTTCAGCCGTCTACCTCCTGCTTAACGCGCCGGATGTAGCGATCACCGAGGCAGCGATCGGAGCAGCGCTTGTCACCTTTATCTACGTGCTTGCGATCCGCAAGACCGGTCGCTTGGTGATCGTGGGAGACGAAGCGCCGGGCCTCCTAGAGCGCGAAGGAGATCGAATCACCGGCCTGGAGCAAGAAATCCTCGCGGGGTTCGCCCACCACCTGGGCCTCGATTTGGTTGTACACTTCCTTCCTCGCGAAGAGGTGGAAGAGGCACTGCTGCGCGGGGAGGCCGACATCGCCGCAGGGGGGATCGTCCACGTGGATGCGGAGGACCGGCTTCTTAAGACCCAAGGGCACCTTCCGACCGGCCTGTTCCACCTTACAAGGGAAGACGCAGTGGAACCAAAGCAAACTCAGGAGACAGAATGGATCTATTTCTCGGATGTGCTGGAAGCGATCCGTGCCCAAGAGAAAGGGGCATACACCCTCGATCTGGCGCGATTCATCGCCGTCTCCCGCCTCGATCTCTCCGGATACGCAGTCGAGCGACTCCCCGGTTCCTTCTCCTATACCTTCCTCTTGCCCCCTGATAGAGAGGAACTCCATAAGCGCCTCAGCGCCTACCTGGATCACTTGCGCCAAAACGGAGAATTGGATGGGATGATAAGGAGATACTTCTCATGAGGCGGTCATCGCGCGGCATAATCATCACCGCTTCGGTCCTTGTTATCTGTTTCTGCGCGCTCCTCGTGATGATGTTCGATTATCACGGCGCAAGGGAGGAAGCCGGTGTGACTTACATCACGAAAGGAACGATCGATACGGGCGCTGCGAACCTCGTCTCCGCCATCTACCTCAACTACCGCCTCTTCGACACCCTCTTTGAGCTCCTTGTTTTCTCAGTCGCCGTCCTCGGGGTTCGTTTCTACCTCGCCCAACAAAGAGGAAACGAAGAGGAGGTTACGCGCATCCCCGAATCGCAGGTCATCCGCACCTCAGCCGACCTTCTCTTCCCGCCGATCCTTCTTCTTGGAATCTACCTCGTTCTTTTTGGCCATCTCTCCCCCGGCGGCGGGTTCAGCGGCGGAACCGTCGCGGGGACCGGCCTGCTTTTGTGTGCGGTTGCCCTGGGTGCAGATGTCGTAGGGCGTCGCTTCCATGAGCCGACTCTCGAACGATTCGAATGGGAGATCCTCCTCGCCATCCTCCTCCTTGCACTTATTCCAGTTCTCTTCGGTAGGCTCCCCTTCACTGACCTCCTCCCCCGTGGGAGGCTGGGGAGCCTTGCAAGCGGCGGCTCGATCCTGATCTACAACGCGTTGATCGGTGTAAAGGTGTTCATCGGGACGTGGGTGATCATCCACTACTTCGTGCGCCACCGAGGCGAGATCTGATGGCTCTAATTAACGGGGTTACGATCGCCATCGTTCTGTTCGGAATCGGCCTCCTTGGGTTGATCCTCCGTCGCGATCTCGTGATCAAGCTTCTTGCCTTGGGGCTAGTGAACGGGAGCACGATCCTCTGTCTTGTCTCGCTCAACGCTCGGGTGGACGGAGTCGCGCCGATCGTTCATTCCCCAGCGAGCGTCCCCTATGTTGATCCTCTTCCCCACGCTCTTGTCCTGTCTGCCATTGTGATCAATTTTGCCATCCTTGCCTTAGCACTGGTCTTTGTTATGCTGCTCGTCGAGCGTTATCACACTACTGACTCGCAGCGGATCGAACATGAGATCGAAGGTGAACGAACACCATGATGGTCGCACTCCTTCCGCTTGTCCACTTCGGGTTTGCCGCACTCAGCCTTGCTTGGGGGCGCGTGACCCGTGAGTTGATACTCCTCTCCTTAGTCGTCGACGCCGTGCTGGTAGGACTTCTCTCCGCGGGACTCTCACAGGGAAAGCCGCTCGTCATCGTGCTCGGTGGGTGGGAAAAGGGGATAGGGATTGAGCTTGCTGCTGACCGCTTTAGCCTAACCTTGACCGTCCTCGTTCTCCTGTTAGGTGGGGCGGTTGTGGCCTACTTGTGGCACGAGCGTCTTCGTCCTTACTTCTTTATGCTGCTACACCTTCTCCTAGGCTCGGTCTATACCCTTGTGTTTGCGCGGGACCTGTTCAATATCTACGTAACCCTGGAGCTTCTCACCCTGGTTAGCTTTCTTCTCGTTGGCTACGAGAGAAAGCCTTACCAGATCTGGGCAAGCCTCAAGTACCTCCTCCTCGCTTCGCTGGGATTGGGGATCTACCTGTTGGGAGTGGCGATTATCTACTACCACACGGGAACCCTTAATCTTGGGTTGGTGGCGGCGCGGCTTCTTGACCAGCCTAACGCGCCGTGGGTCCTTCTCGCCTCGTCTCTGCTTGTCACCGGGGTGGCGGTGAAATCGGGGATCTTCATCTTCTCACTATGGCTGCCTGCCGCGCACTCAAGCGCCACCCCGGCCGTGTCGGCACTCCTCTCCGGCCTGGTTATCAAGATGGGGGTCGTGGTCCTTTTCCGGCTAACGTCGGCTTTTTCGTTGTCCCTTCCACTCCTCGTCCTCGGCGCACTCACAGGCCTTCTCGGGGTCATCTACGCGATCTTCACCTACGACCTGAAACGGATGCTCGCCTTTCACACCCTCTCTCAGATTGGCTATATCACACTTGGGATTGGAATTGGCTCAGAGATTGGGATCGCTGGCAGCCTTGAGTACATCGTTGGCCATGGCCTATTCAAGGGGCTCCTCTTTCTGGCTGCCGGAGTAGCGGTGCAAACGGCCGGCGAAGGAGACATCCCCGGCTTGATTGCCAGGAGGGCTAAGATTCCTTTATCAGCACGCGTAGCTCTCCTTGTTGGTACCCTGGGAATCATGGGTGTGCCGCCGTTAGCCGGGTTCTGCGGAAAGAGCCTGCTCAGTGCTGGAGTTCAGTCGCCCGTCATCCAGACGGTCCTCATTCTCATATCACTCGGGACTGTTGCCTCCTTTGCTAAACTGATCCCGCTTTTCCGCATCGAGCGCGGTCCTTCCTCTACGTGGCCGGTGAAACTTGCCTTCGTAATCTTGGGGCTTCCCATCCTCCTCTTTCTCCCGTTGGCCCGCCTGCTCGTCCCTGCTACTCAATTAAGCCTGAGCCTTCATGTTCTCCCGTTTGTGAAGAGCCTGCTTGTGGTAGGTGGTGGGCTCCTCCTCTATAGGCTCCTCTCCCGGCGGCCTTTTCACCTGCCGCAGCGAATCTTCCGATTGGAGGAGGCGATCCTCGTCATCCTCTCTGGGTTCTTCCTCATTTATCTCCTTTCCGTTCTTGGATGAAGCGTTGACCGGCTCGCGGTAGGAACCTAGAATAGAAGAAAGATCACTTAGGGGGCACAAAGAATGGGCAAACAAGAGGTGCTTGAGAGCACGTTGAAACAGATCAAAAAGGCCTACGGTGAAGGGGCGATCATGTGGCTTGGGGAAGGCGCCCAGGTGATGCAAGTGGAGACGGTTCCCACCGGCTCACTTGCCCTTGATATCGCACTCGGCGTCGGTGGGGTTCCCCGCGGGAGGATCGTTGAGGTCTTCGGGTCAGAGGCGAGTGGGAAGACGACACTTGCCCTACACATGATCGCCGAGGTGCAGAAGCGAGACGGGACTGCGGCGTTCATCGACGCAGAGCACGCACTCGATCCAACCTATACTCGTGCCCTGGGGGTCGACCTTGACCACATGCTGCTCTCTCAGCCAAACTCGGGGGAGCAGGCGCTTGAGATCACGGAGCAACTGACGCGCAGTGGAGCGGTCGACATCATCGTCATCGACTCCGTCGCTGCACTTGTTCCCATGGCTGAGATCGAGGGGCAGATGGGGGACTCGCAGGTCGGCTTACAGGCACGGTTGATGAGTCAGGCAATGCGCAAGCTCTCCGGAGCGATCTCGCAGTCAAAGACGCTTGTCGTCTTCACCAACCAGCTTCGATCGGTGATCGGTGGGACTCGCTTTGGTCCCTCAACCACCACCTCGGGTGGCCGCGCTCTGAAGTTCTATGCCTCTGTGCGGCTGAGTATGTGGAACTCGGGGAGGATTGAAGAGGGCTCCGAGCAGGTGGGAACCCGAGTAAACGTGCGTGTGGTGAAGAACAAGGTCGCGCCGCCGTTTAGGGAAGCGAGCTTTGATGTGATCTACGGGAAGGGGATCGTTCGCTCTCGCGATCTCATAAACACCGGCGAGGACCTCGGGGTCATCACGCGCAGCGGCTCTTGGTACTCCCTCGGTGATACCCGTCTTGGTCAGGGGGTCGGAAATAGCGCCCGCGCCCTGGAAGAGGACCCCAAACTGGCAGATGAGCTCGAGCGAGCCATCCGAGACAAAGCTGGACTTACTCCCGCTTCAGTACCTATAGAGGAGGCTGCAGACACTGAGTGATCCCTGGCAGGTGTTGGTCCGTCTCCTGCGCTACCGTCCGCGCAGTGTGGCCGAGGCAAGATCGCGATTACGAGCGCAGGGGTTCAGCGTGGAGGCGGTCGAGGAGGTGCTGCGTCGGGCCGAAGCGGCGGGCCTCCTCGATGATGCGCTGTTTGCGCGACTATGGGTGGAGGATCGTCTCCTTTACCATCCCCTCTCTCGTCGNNGCGGTCAAGCGGGAACTTGCGGAGAAGGGGATTGCCCCGGAGACGAGCGAACAGGTGATGGAAGAGCTTTACCCACCGGAGAAAGAGAAGGAGATCGCACTAAAGCTTGCCCAAACCCGTCTCGCCCGGTATCAGAGCCTCGACCAAACACGTCGAACCAGACGGACAGTCGCCTTCCTCACCCGGCGAGGGTTCGCATTCTCCCTCGCCAGCCACGTGGTACGCATGCTGGTTGAGGAATTGAGCGATCGGGAGAGCGGGGAATTGAGTGATTGAGAAATCGGGAGATTGAGTGATTGAACGATCGGGAGATTGAATGATTGAACGATCGGGAGATTGAGTGATTGCAGGAATGGGAGATAACTCATTGGAAAAGGCGAAGGAGCTTCAGGCAAGGACGAAGACCTTCGCGCTAAGGATCATACGGATGTTCAGGAGATTGCCTAAGACAGAAGAGGCAAAAATCATGGGCAGGCAGGTGCTTCGATCGGGCACATCCGTTGCCGCCAACTACCGCGCCGTGTGCCGTGCAAGATCCAAAGCGGAGTTTGCAGCGAAACTCGGCGTAGTTGTCGAAGAGGCCGACGAGACGGTTTTCTGGTTGGAGCTTCTTGTGGAGTCGGGAATTGTCCCCGAAGAAAGGGCGCGTGGCTTGATAGACGAAGCCAAGGAACTCCTGGCGATCTTCGTAGTGTCGAGACGCACAGCCCGCAAGAAATCAGGAGATCGGAAAATTGAATGATTGAGTGATTGGAAGATCGGGGAATTTAGTAATTGAGTGATTAAATAATCGGGGGATTTAGAGGATGAACAATAACTGGCCACATGACAGCACTTCCTAGT
>DQCH01000087.1:14076-14263 GCA_003545155.1 Candidatus Acetothermia bacterium | reverse complement strand
TCGCAAGAATAACCTCGGGTTCTACCCAGAACTTCGCCTCGCCGTTTGTGCAATACACATGTACATGCATCCTCTCCTCCTCGCGCGAGAAGAAGTAGAACCTATAATCCTTGTACCGAAATACCGTCGGGCTCATAGCACATTATTGCACAAGTCTTTGATAATGCAAAATAGACTCGATCGAACG
>DQCH01000087.1:10794-14056 GCA_003545155.1 Candidatus Acetothermia bacterium | reverse complement strand
ACACCTTCATGTCCGACCATTGAAGGGGAATACACGCCTGTCAGCGCTCATGTCAGTATCCCCAGGTGAGGATCATCGGGATTACCGTGGATGTCGTTCTCCTATGCTTCTTCCTGCCTATCGGTAGGAAGCTCGATCAATTTCAGCCTGAGCAGTTTCTTCGCACGGGCGTAGATATCCTTTGTATCGCCCTTTTTTCCTCTTGTTCCTGGCTTCTGTTGTTCTTCGAGGCTCGGCGCCTTTGCGAGAAGAAGGGGTTTCCTTGCCTGGCTATTCAGGCAGGCCAGATAGCGAAAAACCATTGTTTTATCGCTATTCTGGTTTCCTGAAGAGGAGCGCGGCGTTCTGGCCGCCAAAGCCAAACGAATTAGAGAGCGCTGTGTCGATCGTCCTCTTCACCGGCTTTGGGGTGTAATCTAGATCACATTCGGGGTCGGGATTCTCGTAGTTCAGGGTAGCGGGGATGAAACCATGCTCAATGGAGAGGATGGTGGCAATCGCCTCCACGCCACCTGCGGCGCCAAGGAGATGACCGATCTGAGATTTTGTGGAACTGATCTTTAGGTTATAGGCAGCCTCGCCAAAGACGCCCTTGATCGCTTCGGTCTCAGCCTTGTCGTTGAGTGGAGTTGAGGTCCCATGGGCGTTTAGGTAATCGATCTTTTGAGGAGAAACACCCGACCGCTTGAGGGCAACAGCGATTGCCTGGGCTGCTCCCGCTCCATCTTCAGCCGGTGCGGTGATGTGTTCGGCATCGTCGCTCATACCGAAACCGACGAGTTCGGCGTCGATGTGCGCCCCTCTCGCCAAAGCGTGCTCGCGCTCCTCCAGGATCAGGATCCCCGCTCCCTCTCCCATCACGAAGCCGTCTCGCTCTCGATCGAACGGTCGTGAGGCACGCTCAGGCTGATCGTTCCGCTTGGAGATTGCTCCCATTCGCGCAAATCCAGCATAGGCAATCCGCACCAGGACCGCTTCGGAGCCTCCCGCGACTGCGCAGTCGAGTAACCCCGATCGAATCAGCTCTCCCGCTATCCCAATGGCGTGCGTCGCGCTGGCGCAGGCGGAGACTACACCAAAGTTCGGCCCGCGCAGGCCGTACTCGATGGCAATCTCACCGGCAATTGCATTCGGCATCAACCGAGGGATAAAGAACGGGCTTACCCGCCGCGGCCCGTTCTCAATGAGCGTAACGAAGGTTTCCTCAATCGTTTGAAGACCGCCAATTCCTGTCCCTACTACGACACCCACCCGCTCTGGTTCAAGATCACGGGGTTCAAGCTCGGCGTCGATGAGGGCTAGGCGCGTCGCCACCAAGGCAAACTGGGCTGCCCGATCGATGCGCCGCGCCCGCCGTCGGTCCATATAATCGAGCGGATCGAAATCAAGAACTGGCGCACCGATCCGAACATCGATCCCGGAAAGGTCAATTCGATCGTCTACCCTCCGGACCCCGCTTCGACCGGCACACAGGGCTTCCCAAAACGCCGCTTTTCCCGTCCCGATTGGAGTAAGAGGGCCAAGTCCAGTCACCACCACTCGCCTATCCATGCCGCTCCTTTACCCGTTCCTTTATACGCAGAGCAGCAAGTTCACGTAAGAGTTCATCCTTCTCCTTAGTAATCGGGAGCTCCTGTTCAATCTCTGCTCGCCGCTGTCGCACCGCAAAAAGATCGATCTCCTCCGAGGGGGTTGCCTCCTGGGCGAGGATCATTACCCCCTCTTTTGAGACACGAAGAAGCCCGGTGAGGAGGGCAAAAGCATGCTCCCCTTTTTCCGTTTTGATGCGCAGAGGGGCGTTATCGAGGATCGCAAGGAGCGGGGCGTGCCCCTCCATCACCGCAAACTCTCCCTTCGGGCTGTGCGCCACTATCATCGTGGCCTCCCCGTCGAATAGCGCCCTCTCCGCCGAGCGCAACTGGCAATGCATTATTCCCTCCTGATCACCGATAATATAGTGGATGGACCGATTGGACTTCAAGGCCCACTGGCAAGGTGGTCGACATAGCCATCGACGACCTTTACTGCCACACGGATATCTTCAGGGCAGAGGTGGATCACATTAACACGCTCAAGCGGAAGTTGGAGGAACGCGTCGAGCGATAGGGCGAGGCCACGACTGATCTTTATCCCCTCCTCCCTGCGCGTGCAGGCCCGGCAGAGTACCCCTCCACACTCACTTGCGAACAGGAACGGTCCTGACTCGCTTCCACAACGGACACAGCTTGTAAGTCGCGGGCGGTGCCCTAAGAAAGCTAACAGCTTCAGTGTCACGGAGAGGCGCAATCGATCAACCGAATCATTCCCGGCTTCTAATAGATCAAGAAAGCGGCCAAACAGACTATAAACCCGCTCCTCGGGTTGCTGAAACGGGAGGAGACGATCGAGGAGGCGTCCAACCAAGAGCGCTGCGGCCACAACATTCAGATCACCTTTCAAGTGGGGAAACCCTTGCAGAAGTGCTCCTTGGCTCACCAGGTCGAGGCGCGACTTGGGGTAGAAAACAACCTCCACACGGTTCAGCAGATCAAATACCCCTCCCAGGCGTGAGTTAAGTCGCCGCGCGCGCTTGGCGATCGCTGTCCGCTTTCCCCACTGCTCGGTGAACAGGGTGACGATCAGGTCCGACTCAGCAAAGTCGCGGATCCGCAACACGAATCCGTCTGCGCGTAAGAGCCCCAACCTATTCTGGTGCCCCTTCAAGGATTGCAACACTACGACTGGCCCCGATACGGGTCGCCCCAGCCTCGATCATTGCCAACGCCGTCTCATAGTCGCGAATCCCCCCAGCCGCCTTCACCCCCATTGTTTCTCCAACGGTCTGACGCAACAGGGCTACGTCCTCCACCGTTGCACCGCCGGGACCAAAACCGGTCGAGGTCTTGACAAAGTCGCCCCCCCCGGCCTTGGCTAGGATAGCCCCTGCTACCTTCTCGTCCTCATCTAGTAGGGCCATCTCCAGGATCACCTTGACTAGAATCGGCCGGGGCGCCTTCTCGGAGGCGGCACAGACCCCTTTGATATCATTAAGAACGGTTGCATAGTCGCCTTCTTTAAGAGCAGCGATGTTTAGAACCATATCCAGTTCGTCTGCCCCGACGGCGATCGCCTTCTGCGCCTCGAACGCCTTCACCTCGCTTGTGGTCATACCGTGCGGAAAACCGATCACTACACACACCTTGATCTGTGTCTCCTTGAGCAGATCACAAGCAAGAGAAGTATGGCACGGGTTCACGCACACAGAGGCAAATCCGTACCGCTT
>DQCH01000087.1:0-10664 GCA_003545155.1 Candidatus Acetothermia bacterium | reverse complement strand
CACATTATGAGGCTCGCCCCAGGACCGCTCCCTTCTTCGCACGCTCCAACAGATGGAAGCTGCGGTCAGCCTCGTGTACGAACCCCGTTATAATATATCCTCTGGCAAGAACTTGTTCGAACACGTCCCTCATCTTGATACGCCAGTCACGCGCCAAAGCTGGATCAAGTGCTCGTATACGGTCGAGGTTGACGGGGATCTCAGCGAGGATAACATCGCTGCCCGCTGCGGCCTCGAATCCCACCAGTCGCCGCACCCCATTCTCCGCGAGCTTAGTCTTTGTTACTACCTCCATCCGGTCAAGTCCGAGGTGAAAGTGATACGGAAGAACGCCTCGATCCACCACCCCCGTAACGCGGGGGGAATCGATCCACCACTCGACTATCAGGCGGTCGCTCGCCAGGCCACGGTTGGCCGGATCAGGTAGCTCCCCGTACAAGTTGCGTTCGTAGCCAACACAGATCGCCCCCAGCTTGTTAAAGGAGAAATGCGCCTCCAAGCTGCGCAACGGATCGAGTGCCCAGGTGATGAGGCCCACACCCGCCCTTTGACACTCCTCTCGCTCTTTTACCCGCAACTGATAGCCGATCTCGCAGTTACGTAGCTTCCGTACCACCCCGTGAAAGAGGGTAATCCAGGAGGGTCTCCCGTCGTAATGCGCGACAAGATCGATCAGGCAACCGCAGAGTCGCGGCGGTTCGACATCGGTGTCGTAGGCTCCAAGTACAGCCCCACCGCTGCGGTGAAGCGTCACTAGCAGGTGGGTGGGAAGGATTTGGCGCTCCTCATACTTCCCTATCTCCTGCTGCAGCTGCTCGCAAGATGAGAACGCTTCAAGAGAGATAAGCCGCTCAATGGTGATGTTCATCGGCGAGTGGTCGGTAAAGCTACGAAATTCGTATTGACGAAGAGGGCCCTTGTAGCCGTCTTTTGTCTCATCCGGTTAGCCCTCAGCGCCATTGCCGGTCAAGCGCTCAATCTGGCTTAAGTCCCTGGTCCATCCTTTGTAGACCTTCACCATGAGCTCGAGAAAAACTTGCGTGCCAAGAAGGGATTCGATATCGGCCCTAGCTTTGGTTCCAATTTGTTTAATCATGCTACCACCCTTGCCTATAATTATACCTTTCTGCGATTTCCTGTCCGTCACGATCTCGGCCTTGATCTCAAGAAGGCCGTCCTCCCGCTCGTTTATCCACTTCACCCGCACCGCCGTGGTATAGGGGATCTCCTTAAAAGTTAACTGAACGATCTTCTCCCGGATGAGCTCGCCCACCAAGAACGCCTCGGAACAGTCGCTTGTAATATCGGTGGGGAAATACGGCCTTCCTTCGGGAAGGTAAATGACAATCGTTCGAAGGGCCTCATCGAGATTGATCTTTCTAACAGCGGAGATTGGAATAAGTTCTGCGAATTTCCCTTCTGCCTCGTAGGCCAGTAGCGTCTCCTCTAAGTCATTACCGCGGGCAAGATCGATCTTGTTCACCAAAAGGAGGATCGGGCGGTCATGATTCTGAAAACGTTCGATGAGAACACGATCGTAATTGCTTACCCTCCCCCAGGGTTCGATCATATAGAGCAATACGTCGAGCCCACGAAGGGCACGAAAGGCCTCGCGTAGGATATAGCGACTGAGCCTGTTGCGCGGCTGATGTAGACCAGGGGTATCGACAAAGACGATCTGGGCCTCATCGCTTGTGTAAATGCAACGCACGCGGTTGCGCGTTGTCTGAGGTTTCGCGGAGGTGATAAGAAGCTTCTCGCCGATTACGGTGTTTAAGAAAGTCGATTTCCCAACGTTCGTCTGTCCCAAGACCCCGACGAATCCCGATTTAAAGGATCCCATCGAACCACTCCTTCAAAGCAACCTTTTAGGCGATCAAGACTGGCCGAGCCGAATTCTCTACTCCCAGCGTATACCGCCTTGGTTCTATCATTGTTCCTGGTAGCACAATACATAGTGGCACCATTGTAAAGATTTCTCTAGCTTACTATACTAGAACGCCTATGAACATCCTCATCACGAACATCGGGCAGCTTATCACCCCTCACGGGAGGGCCCCGGCAGGGGGGAAACAGATGAACGACCTCACTATCTACGAAGGGGTCGAGCTTCTGGCAAACGGGGAAAGGATAACCGAGATCGCTGCTCGGATCGATCGGGCAGGTGTCGATCAGACGATCGATGCCCGCGGCGGGGTTGTCCTTCCTGGCTTAGTTGATCCACATACACACGCCGTCTTTGCCGACACACGTGAGGAGGAGTTCCTTGCTCGCTTGCAGGGAAACCCTTACGACGGAGGAGGAATCCTCGCAAGCGCCCGTGCCGTTGCAACAACAAGTGAAGAAGATCTGGTAGAAGGCGCTCTCCCCTATCTGCAGCGCATGCTGGCCTGTGGGACAACGACGGTTGAGATCAAGAGTGGCTATGGTCTTAGCCTGGAGAACGAAATCAAGCTCCTCGTCGCCATCCGCCAGCTTAAGAAGACGGTGCCGATGCGTGTAGTTCCTACCTTCCTCGGCGCACACGCCTTTCCCAAGGAGATCGGCCGCGGCGACTACATCTCCAGCATCATCACTGAGATGATCCCCACTGTACGGCGGCGACGACTCGCCCAGTTTTGCGATGTCTTTTGTGATCGGGGTTTCTACACGCGCGCCGAGGCCCGCACCATTCTTCGCGCCGCCCGTGGGGCGGGACTAAGGTTAAAACTGCATGCAGACGAACTTGCTGACGTCGGGGGAGCCGAACTTGCCGCCGAGCTCGAGGTGACCTCTGCGGACCATCTTTTGAAGGTAAGCGAGAAGGGGATGAAACGGTTAAAGGAAGCAGGGGTTATCCCGGTACTTCTCCCAGGGACTGCGTTTAACCTTACCTCTAACTACGCTCCAGCACGAAGGATGATCGAACTTGGCCTCCCCGTTGCCCTGGCAAGCGACTTTAACCCCGGGACCTGTCCCATCTATTCGATGTGGATTGTAATCGGGCTTGCCGTCATAAAGATGGGACTCTCCGTAGAGGAGGCGATCACCGCAGCGACCCTGAACGCTGCCTGTGCCCTAGAACTGTCCGAGGAGATCGGTTCACTGGAAAAGGGAAAAGCAGCCGATCTGATCCTCCTCGACCTTGAAAGCTACCGGCAGATTCCCTACTTCTTTGGGCACAACCCAGTTCGCATGGTAATCCAAGGCGGGAAGGTCGTCTACGAATCTGCATGATGAAGCTTCAAGCTTACGCGAAGCTGAACCTTTCATTGCGTATTGTCGGCCGCCGGACTGACGGATCCCACGATATCGACTCCATCATCCAGACGATCGATCTTGCCGACGCGATCATGGTAAAAAGCGCAAATAGAGGAGTGACAGTGATAAACGATCTTAAACTACCACCGAATGTGGACCTCGCGGCACGAGCGGCCCGCCTCCTCCTCGGAAAGAAGCGCAGCCCTCAGGGGGTTCAGATTAAAGTGGAGAAGCGGATCCCAGTCGGGGCCGGCCTCGGCGGCGGGTCGAGTGATGCCGCGGCAGTCCTGTGGGCCGTGGATCGACTTATCCCGCCGCCTCTTCCAACGGACTGCCTTGTCCGCCTCGCCGCACGCCTCGGTGCGGACGTCCCCCTCTTCCTCACCGGGGGGCTGGTGAGAGTCACCGGAAAAGGGGAGCGTATCGCCCCGCTTCATCCCCTGCGTAAGGAGCGCTTCCTTTTGCTCGTCCCACCGGTTCACTGTGCCACCGCCGCAGTCTACGCACATCTTGACCGGATTGTGTCCACCTACGGTAATTCCACGACCGCACCACCCTTGGGGTGTAACGACCTTGAAGCGGCCGCGCTTGACCTCTACCCAGCGCTTGGTCCCTATCGCGAGGCGATCGCTTCCTTAGACGCCGAGTATTTCGGGATGAGCGGAAGTGGGTCCACCTTCTACGCTGCCTTCTCGGACCTGAAAATAGCAACGGTCGCCAGAGAGAACCTTGTTGCCTCCTTCCCAGAGGCCAAGACCCACCTCTGCGCAGCGACCGACTCGGGGTATCACGTGAAAGGGGAAAACTAATGCAGATCACCATCGATGGCCCAGCCGCCGTGGGGAAGACCAGCCTCGGCCGAGCGCTCGCCCGTCACTTCGGGTGCTTATTTGTGGAAACTGGGAAGATGTACCGCGCCGTTGCCCTTGGCCTCGATCGCGGTCTCAACCTTAATGAGATCGATATCACTATGGACAAAGACGGTCGTTTCCTGCTGAACGGGGAGAACGTCACCGATCTCCTCCATACACCAAAGCTCGATCAGGAATCCTCACAAGTCGCCACCAAACCGAAGGTACGGGAAAAACTTGTGGCCATACAACGGAAGATTGCCGCCAGCTTCGACGTGGTGATGGAAGGCAGGGACATTGGCACGGTGGTCCTTCCCGAAGCAGAAGTGAAGATCTTCCTTAAGGCGAACCCATTGGAGCGCGCGAAACGCCGTGCAAATCAACGGAAAGGGACCGATCTTTCCACAACGTTGAACGAGATCCGCACCCGGGATGTGCGAGATCGGACCCGAGCCATCTCCCCCTTGAACCCCGCAAGGGATGCAATTATAATCGACACCGATCGAAAGAGCCTCGCAGAGGTCATTTCCGAGGCGATAGACCTAGTCAAGGGGCGGTTGGGAGAACGTTGACAGACCAGTTAAAAGACTTACTCAAGGGTGGCTTATACGCGTTTATATCCTTCTTCTTTTTCCTCTTGGCGAAGATCTTGTTTCGCTTACGGGTTAAGGGAAAGGAGATCATTGACCATGACAGTCACTACATTACAGTTGCGCGTCACCGCAGTTATTGGGACATACCACTTCTAACAGCGGCACTTGGCTGGCGGAACCGCATCCACTTCATCGCCCGGAAGGGCCTGTTGCGCAATCCGCTGTTCAATCCCCTAATCAAGCTCTACGCCACGACGATCGACCGCGACAATTTCAACAAGGCAGATTTTCGCCGCATGCTGCAGGCGATCAAGCGCGAGAGGTTGATCGGGATCTTCCCGGAAGGGACGACGCGTCGCCGGGTCGACCCCAAGTCGGGGGCGATCCACTTCGCTCGTCTCACTGGTAAGAAATTTCTCCCGGTGAATATCCGGGCAAATGGTCCGTATCCGCCACGTTATCCGTTTCGTTACCCGCAGATCACGATCTCGTTTGGCCGGCCGTTCACCGTGTCCGAGTTGGAGAGTGAAACCGTGAAGATGGCCAGCCGCGCGGAGCGCTACCGCTTGTTAAGTGAACGGTTGATGGAGCAAATCGACGCAGTCTGAGACGAAAGGAGGACAATCCAAAAAAATAACTTCTTAAAAGCAAGAGCCCGACCCCGAGATGCAAGGGGGAGGGGAAATCACATAACAGGTGGTCTAAAAATATGGAAAAGAAGATTAAGATGGAAGACGCTTTCTCTGAAAGCGATGTCAAGCTGTACAGTCGAGGAGACACGATCACTGGAACCGTCGTCCAGGTGAATGAGACTGAGATCCTCGTCGATATCGGTTACAAGTCAGAAGGGATCCTTCCAGTGGGCGAGCTTTCCCCTTTTCGCGAGGAAGGCAAGGTCGAGGAAGGGGAAGAGATAGAGGTGCTCGTCACCTACATCGATGAGGAGAAAGGAACGGTCTATGCCTCGGAGAAGCAGGCCGAGTACGAGAAGAGGATCGAGTTGCTGGAGGAGGCATATCGGGAAGGGAACGTGGTGGAAGGCGAGATCACAAACGAGGTAAAGAACGCGGGCTATCACGTAAACCTCGATGGAATTCGGGCTTTCCTTCCTGGTTCACACTTGGGGAACGATCTCCCGAGCGCCATTGAGGAACTGAAGGGCAAGCTAGTCCCGCTCAAGATCCTCGAGCTGTCCCGCCGGGACAAGAACCTCGTTGTCTCTCACAAGGCTTACCTCAAGGAGGAAGAAAAGAAGCGGCGCATGGCCCTGTTTGACTCTCTGGAGAAGGAACAGGAGATCGAAGGGACTATCCGCAGTATCGTTGACTTTGGCCTATTTGTTGACATCGGTGGTTTTGAGGGACTTGTCCACCGCTCCGAGATCGCTTGGAAGGATCTCCCTGTCCCGCCGACAGATTATAAGGTGGGAGACACGATCAAGGTCAAAGTAATCGACTTCGACAAGGAGAAGGCTAAGGTATCCCTATCGATAAAACGGCTGCGCCCGAACCCATGGGAAGGGATCGCTGCCCACTACCCAACAGGGACACACGTCACAGGCACAGTGGTCAGTGTTACCGACTTCGGCGCCTTCGTCGAGCTAGAACAGGACGTGGAGGGGTTGGTACATGTCTCCGAACTATCTTGGGGGTATCCGGAGAACCCGAAGGAGGTAGTGAGCGAGGGGGACAAGATCGAGGTAGTGGTTCTAAACTGCGATGAGGAAGCACACCGGATTAGCCTCTCTCTGCGCCGCACCCAGAACGACCCATGGGAGGACGTGAACACAAAGTACCCCCGCGATCAGCAGGTGACCGGCGAAGTGACTAAACTCACTGACTTTGGTGCCTTCGTCAAGCTAGAAGATGGGGTTGAGGGACTGGTCCATGTCTCTGAACTCGACTGGGGGCATGTGACCCACCCGCGCGACGTGCTGAAGGAGGGGGAAACGATCGAAGCCAAGGTCCTGAACGTGGATCCGAAGGAGCGACGCATCAGCCTTAGCATCCGCGAGTTGAAGATCGATCCCTGGCGACAGTTCCTCGAACAGTACTCCATCGATGAGATCGCGGAAGGAGAGATCACCGAGATCAAGGACTTCGGCGCATTCATGAAGATTACCGACGATGTCGATGGTCTGATCCATGTCTCCGAGATCAGTGATCAGCGCATTGCCACACCGAGCGAGGTTCTCTCCATCGGGGATAAGGTGCAAGCAAAGATCATTGGGATCAACGAGGAGAAGAAGCAGGTTCGCCTAAGCATGCGCAACCTGTTCGGGCCACCGCCGGTCCCACCCTCCCGCTCTCCCCGCAAGCGCTCACGAAAGCGGGACCGTGTTGATGAACGACCCTTCCTCGATGAGGGCGGACATGAGACGTTGAGTATGCGCGATCTGTTGGAAGATAGCCTCGACGACGAGGAATAAAACGAGCAGACAATCTAAATTGCAAGGAGGAACACACTATGAACAAAGGCGAATTCATCGATCGGCTGACCGATTCCACGCAGCTGACCAAGAAGGAAGCCCGAAAGCTTCTTGACTCGGTTTTAAACCTCATTCAAAATACCTTGCGGCAGGGAGAGGAGGTCAAATTCGTTGGGTTCGGGAAGTTCGATGTGCGGGCGCGTAAGGCGAGCAGCCGAATTAATCCCCAGACGAAGAGGCCGATTCAGGTCGAGGCAAAGGTTGTCCCGCTGTTTAAGCCGGGCAAGGAACTGAAGCGACAGATCCAGAAGAATCTCAAGGTTACTGGGCGGGGCGTGGCAAGGAAGTAGCTCTTTCCAGAAGGACACACGCGATGGCCAGCCTCCTTGTATGAGAGAGGCTGGCCTCAATTTTTCCCTCAATCAAGGCGCAGGTGATATGCGGACGACCGGTGAGGCTGTGGCTTACCTCAATCGCGGTGAACGCGAGTGGACAACCAGCGGCTTTGATCAACGCCTCCTTAGCGGCAAAGCAAGCGGCGAGCCGCTCGAAGCATCGATCCTCGTGGGCGGCGAGTGCGTAGGAGGACTCCCTCGGTGTGTATAGGCGCTTCAGGAATCGCTCCCCATAGCGCTGGTACAGACTTTTTATTCGCGATACGTCGACCGCGTCGATACCCACCCTAATCATGTTCGCGAAAGATCCGGCACCTTTCAGCAACAATTATCGCTTGTAGCTCATCTATGGAGCGATCAAGTTCGTCGTTTAACACCAGATAGTCAAATACAGGAAGCGCCTTCATCTCCCTCGCGGCTACTTCGAGTCGTGCGCGGATTTGCTCCTCATCCTCAGTTCCCCTAGCACTGAGGCGCTCCTCAAGGAGATCAAGGGAAGAAGGCGCAAGGAAGACGTACACCACGGCAAAGTCGTGAAGGCCCTGTTTTCGCAGGGTCTTCGCCCCTTCTACGTCGATGTTTAAGACGACGTCCTCTCCCCTGGCGAAGACCTCCTCGATTTGCGAACGTGCCGTCCCATACTGATCGCCAAGGTAGGTTACATGTTCGACCAGCTCCCCTTGCGCGAGAAGTCGGTTAAACTGCTGACGGGAAATGTAGTGATAATCGACCCCATCTACCTCCCCTGACCGCCGTGGTCGGGTGGTGTAGGAAACGGAGAAGGAAAGGCTTGCAAGACTCCGCATTGCCCCCTCGATCACTGAGTTCTTCCCTGCGCCTGAGGGACCACAAACGACAAATGCGATCCCACCGCCAACGCCCCTTCTCTGCCCAGCGATCGACTCACTCGACATTCTGTACCTGCTCCTTGAAGCGCTCGATTGCCATCTTCATGTCGATAACAAGGGAGTTGATATCAAGGTCGCGCGATTTAGCTCCAAGGGTGTTCACTTCACGGAGGAGTTCCTGGCTCAAGAAGTTAAGCCTCTTTCCGATCGCACCACCGGTCTCGATGAGGGCCTTCGCTCGACTCAGGTGAGCTCCCAGACGGGTTACCTCCTCCCGCACGTCGAACCGTTCCGCTAACAGGACGACTTCCATCTCCAGCCGGTTGGGTTCAACCTCCACATTTAAGGCAGCGACCCGTTCTTGCAGGCGAATGCGGAGCTCTTCTATCACTTCTGGGAGCCGTTCCTTGACCTTTATAAGGAGTAAAGTGAGTTCTTCGAGGATCCCTTCAAGTTCCTGGGCCAGGAGTGTGCCCTCCTTCGCCCGTGCCGCACACGCGGCCTCGATCGCCATCTGCAGGGCCGGCTCAACGACTGGCCACAGGTCTTCGTCGAGGGTACTCGCTGCCTGGAACGCCCCGACCTGAATCAGGTCACCGAGGGTCGGTGGTGAAGGAAGGGATAGCTCAGAAGCGATATGGCGAAGCTCGGTCAGGTGATCTCCCACCAGCTTGCGGTCGAAGTGGCACGGCTCCATCGGATCCCCTTGCCTATCGATAGCTATCCACACATCGATCTCCCCACGGCAGAATGCCTGTTTCACCGCCTCCTCAAGGCGCACCTGAAGCTGCGGCCGATCGCGCAGGGAGCGGACGTGGATCGAGAGGTAGCGATGGTTCAGTGTGCGGATCGTCGCCTCGGCACGCCAGCCACCCTCGGTTAGCGTCCCAATCCCAAAACCGGTCATGCTTCTAACCATGTTCCCTCCCCAAAAAGGAGGTCGCTGCATATCCGACGACCGAACGGCGATCCCCGGTGACATCTCCAGAGGTGGTATAAGATAAGAGTTGGGTATCGTTCCAACCAAGCTTTCTGGCAATGGTCATCAAAATGGTGATCGCCCCACCCCCGCAGATGGAGAGCCGCTCCTCGACCAGGCTGCGATAGAAGTCTTCCACGTTCAGGGCTAAGATTCGCTCAATCGCTTCATGATCGATCCTGCGAGCGACCTCCTCTGGCTGGTAATGCGTGAAGTCGCTGCTTGCCACCACGACCCCTGGTTCATCACTAATGACCTGTGAGATTGCCTCCCCGAACGCTATCAACTCAGATAGAGGAGGGAGCATGACGCAGATTGGAACAAAAGGAATCTTCGCTCCAAACAGGAATTGCAGGAAAGGAAGCTGCACCTCGATCGAGTGTTCGTGAAGGAAGGCCTCATCAGCAACCTCCAATCCCGTAGCGACGAGGCGATCGGCGAGTTCGGTGGCGATCGGCGCATCGCCAAGCGGGGTCCGCCAGATCCCTACGCGAGCAAGCGAGATCGGACGTCCAAGCCCGGTGTGGTTCGCTCCAAGGACGAGCGCCCACTTCGGCTGCCCCAGGGCGGCCAGCTGCCGGTACCCCAACGCCGCTGTTGGCCCAGAGTAGGCATACCCCGCATGTGGAGCAATCAATCCAACAGGCGAGGTGAGCGAACGCTCGCTAACGTCTACCGGTGTTCCAAACAGCCGCTTAAGCTCCGCGGACAGTGTTGCAGGACTCCCCGGGTAAAAGGCACCAGCGACAACCGGCTCGCGGATTGAGGTCATGATAAGCCCATTCTAGCACTCCCGCGGAGTGTAACGCAACTTGAGTGCTTGACAGCGATAGCTACGTTACCTAACATAATACGAAACTCTGGGAGATCGTCTAAAGGTAGGACAACAGGCTCTGGCCCTGTCAGTGGGGGTTCGAATCCTCCTCTCCCAATAACCGCTTTACTAGATCTTCTCTGGCACCCTGCAAGGTCGTGTCTTTCGCCTCTAAGATGATGTTCGACTGGCGCAAGGCGGTATGGACCAGTAGACTAGGAAGAAGGCGGCGCTTATTCCAAGCTGGTCCTCCACTCGATTTAAAAAAGAGGTAAACATGGCTAACATCAACTCTCGAGGAAACACAAGTGGGGCAAAGTCAACCGATCCCAATACGGAGATCTCTCTTGATTTCGTCCGTCAGATCGTCATCGAGGATGTGAAGGCCGGAAAGAACGGAGGGCGTGTTCACACCAGATGGCCACCCGAGCCGAATGGCTACATCCACATCGGCCACGCAAAGACCATCCTTTTAAACCATGGAATCGCCACGGAGTTCGGGGGCAAGTTCAACCT
>DQCH01000118.1:11967-17663 GCA_003545155.1 Candidatus Acetothermia bacterium | reverse complement strand
GCACTGCTCGGTCGCCACAAGTCCACGATCAGCAGGGAGGTAAGTCGTAATCGAGGTATGAGAGGATATCGTCCCAGACAAGCACACCGCCTGGCGTTGGAACGCAGGAAAGCTAAGATGCGTCCTCGATTTGGCGGCTCCATGTGGACGAAGGTGGAACTACTGCTGCAGATGGACTGGAGTCCACAGCAGATATCAGGGAGGCTGATGGCAGAAGAAGGGATCCGTATCAGCCACGAGCACATCTACCAGTACATCTACGCGGACAAACGTGCTGGCGGGGATCTATATCGCCATCTTCGTTGTAAGAAGAAGAGACGGAAACGCTACGGATCATACGATCGGCGCGGCGTGATCAGGAACCGGGTGTCGATTGATGAGCGGCCAGAGGTTGTAGGAGAACGGAGTCGGGTAGGAGACTGGGAGGGGGATACGGTGATCGGGAAGAACCACAAAGGAGCATTGGTGACCTTGGTCGAGCGTAAGTCATTGTACACCCTCATTGGGGCAGTAGCGTGCAAGACAGCCGCTGCGGTAGGTGCAGCCATTGTCGCCGGTCTTACCCCACACAAGGACCGGGTGCACACATTAACCTACGACAACGGGAAGGAACTCGCCGAGCATGAGCAGATCGCCAAGGCGTTGGGAGTAGATATCTACTTTGCTCATCCGTACTCGTCATGGGAGCGTGGGGTAAACGAGAACACGAACGGATTAATTCGTCAATACTTCCCCAAGGGACGGGAGCTGACGGCTATTTCCAAGGAAGAAATCGCGCATGCAACGGACCGACTCAATCACCGGCCGAGGAAGACACTTGGATTCCGATCCCCATACGAAGTATTCTTCTCCATAAAGACACCCTTGACAGTTGCACTCGGAAGTTGAATCCAGGGGAAGCCTAACTCATTACTCTACCCAAAATCTCCCTCTTGCCAGCTGATCATTCTCCCAATGCTACGCATTCTATGACTCCATAGCTGTAATGTCAAGAAAAAACCGAAGAAAAGGCTTAATAGGCATCAGTCCATCGATTAACATAACGCTATGATTGTCGAGTTATGGAGATTGTGCATAATCCGAAGATTCGGATATTCCAGAGATTACTAAGAGAATGCTTGCTTATGCACCAACGAGCAGGCATCTAACCTTCTCGTCGTGTAACGCGTGTTACATGTCTCTGTAATCTTCGTTTAGCATCGTAAAGTTTGTTTAACGATGTAACTTCCAGTGTCAGCGGCCAAACAAGACCGATTCGTTCCGCCGGTGTTCCCGGGACGAAGTCGTCGGTCTGGCTGTCTGTCATCCGGTACTTAGCCGTATGTCGCTTGTCCATGATTACAGAATAGCATTTGCACAAATAAGTATCAATCGGTATCGGCGATCCGGGGAATCAACCGAAAAGCGTCACTGCGTCGGTTGATCATTGTTCCTCCTGTTTGCGGTAATGCGTGCGGGGAGGATGGTACCGGACTGCAGAGACCCCTTTCAAGAAAGAGGATCAGTTCCTTATCGTTTTGAGTGGGTAACTGAAAGTTAAGCTTGCCTGCGTCTTTGCTCTAAGGAAACCAGGAATCCAGGAAAAGAGCCGGAATTCTTGAGTTAGGAATAAGAAAGACACGCGTTTCCTCTGACTCAATAGTGAGCCGCTATCTCACCTCTTTCCTGGCCTCCTGGCTTCCTAAGAGGTTAAAAGGACCGCGTTTCAAGTGGCCAATCTGAAATCGAGCTTGGCCTACACGGGAATATCTCTTGAGCGGTTGGCTGCAGTGAGGAATTGAAAGTTAGGAGGTTTTACCCACTCGAAACGACGAAGAGCCGCAAAACAGTGGCTAAGGTGGATTGGGCTTTGGCCGCTGTGTCTTAAATATCGAGAGCAAAGCGGATTGCGCGCCCCACAGCGGTCATCTTCTTCGGGGTCAAGGATGTGATCAATGATCCGATCTTCCCTTTTGAGACAGTCTGCAAATGGTCACAGTTGACAGCGCAATCCCGGGGCATGCCATCCGCTCTCGAAAGAAACACTTCGGAGGGTATATTGCGGATCGTAGTCGTAATCGGTGCAATCGTCACTTCGCCAAGATACTCCAACACAGAATCCCGCGTTAGGATAAGAACTGGCCTCTTCTTATCTGGCTTTACAAACTTGTACCAGCGGACTTCACCATGTTTCATTCGTCGCCCCAGGTTTGCTCTGTCTCCCAAACAGAGAATTCCTCAGCAGTAACAGGGTGTTGCTCATACCCCTGACGGTGCTTGTGTTCGAGTTGCTCGAGATTGTAGTGGGAAAGCGCTTCACGAAGCGCCTTGCGTGTAAAAGCGGAACGATTCGTGTCGAGCTCTTTTGAAACGCGGTCGACCGCTCTGACAAGGTCATCATCAAGCGTCATCTGAACTGTTCGCATATTGCACCTCCGTAATGTGGATTCTTATAGCTATAGTAATGTGCATTGGAGACCCTGTCAAATCGATCTGCCCGCCACGTCTGGTCAGGCGGTTGCTAGACGATCAGTTCTCTTTTGTGATCCGATCAATAACAAATCTCACGATTTTGGTGAAATCGGTACGCTTTCCAGATAGTTCAGCTGCGGTGATACACTTTGCGAAACTGGGTGCCCTTTGCTTTGCGCGACATTGGGAAACAAAGAGCACAACTGTTTTGCGTCCAGGTGCCCCTTACTGGACAGCATGTTCACATGCGCTCAGTTGCGAGGAGCAAGCCTTCCTGAGGCAGGTTGATCGATGATCACAGTCAAGTCTGGGTGCAGTTACAGTATGGAAGCTGGTACTTCTGACTGACGGGCGTTTCCAGAGAAGAGGGCGAGCATGCAATGGAGCGACTCAATTACCGGCTAAGGAGTTTAGCTTTCGGACCCATTCGAAGTATTCTTATCCATGTATACATCCTTGACAGTTGCACTTGGAAGTTGAATCCAAGTCTTTAGCATCTAACCGCATTCTAGATCGATACGCCCAATGACTCAAATCATTCGCTCTGGGGAGACGTGCTTGGAGCGGCTATCTCGGAGTCTGGTGCATTTGTGGGCTGGGTATGCTCTTTAGCATGTGAGGTATGCCACGCCAGGGATTCAATATCAAAACTGGGAGTAGCTTCTGTCCCCCCTGTCTGCACAGCAAAGACGTAGCCATCTGGAATGTAAAGCCATGTTGATCCAGACCAACCGATGGAGAGGGAACCGCACTGAACCTGGTACTTTCCGCCGACATCTTTGACCTCATAACTGCTTTTGTCAGTGCGTGTGCGCCAGTATTTCTCGAAAACGTGCCCTTGTGACGATTCTGGCACGTTGGTCGATCCCACAGGGATGAACCAGCTCGTGTAGTCTACGCCCCAGTCGTCAGTCATACGGTCGAACCGGATGGCCGCTCGTTCTCCGGATGGTGTCTTAAGCAGGAGAAGGTCACCAAGAGCAAGAGACACGGTATCCGATTTGATCTTGGTTGTGAAGGTCGCACTGAACGTGCCGCCGGTAATGAGTTCGACATTTTTACCCCAGAACCACCACCCAACCGCAGCGAGCACAAGCACGACAATGACAATAAAGCCTTTAATCTTCATGATCAGATACCCTAACTAGTTGCTCTACACAAAATCTCCGTTTACAAGGTATGGATTACCTCTTAATTGGATACTATACTCCCAGCTCACAGGAAATCAAGCGAAAAGATTGCAGAGATATTGATGAACGCTGTCTTATTTGACTACCATATACATATCAGTCGATAACAAAGATCCGCCCTGGTGGTACGAGGGTCACCTTAAAGTCGAGCCCCTCGTAGTGCCCGCTTGCGGCAGCGATCTGTTTTAACTTTGTCTTATAGCGGCTGGAGATATGAAAACAGATCAGCTCCTTCTTCACCCCAGCATCCCGTGCTGTAGTGATCGCCTCGGCCAGGGTGGCGTGCTTGTACTCCTTGCGGTCCTGCTCATCGAGGAAAGTTGTATCGTGACAGAGAACCTCAGTCCCCTCGATGTAGGATGGCTTAATCGGTACCGAGTCCCCACCGTAGGAGAAGAGGCGCTGATGGTAGGTCTCAGTAACCGCCTCTTTTCCTTTTTCGCGTACCAGGTGGATGATCTCCTCCTGGGAGGCACCGGAAAGTTCGGACCGCAGTCGGTGGCGGACCTCGACGATCGAGTAGCCGAGCGAGGTCTCGTTGTGCACGTGCACTGTGGGAAAGGTTTCGATATAGCGTGGCATCTGCCCGGAAAGAAGCTCCACCTGGCCACCCGCATCGAGCGGGACCCACACAAGGTCGTAGTTCAAACGACGATTCGTCCGCCCCAGAAAAGACATCATCTCCGAGACAAGGTAGTTGTCCCTGGGGTAGTAGACGATGAGTTCCTTTTCCTTGTCCCCCATCGCGTTATTGCGGATGTTAACTAGTGAAACGAGCCCAGCGATGTGGTCGGCATGTCCGTGGGAGAGGAAGACCCGCTTGATGGCGAACGCCTTGTTTCCCAAGACCGAGCTTGCTCCCTCTCCAGCGTCGAACAGAATGCGATCAGCGTTGTAGTAAAGCCAGCTCGAATAAAGAGCCTTGGAGTACATTAAGATCTTCATCGCTACCATCCTTCCTTATAAGAGGCGGCCTCTTTCTTCGACAATGGGTAGAGGGTATCCTCCAGTCTCAATACACCTAAACCTTCTTTTGTGCTTTTCTTTAATCTCATCGTTTAAGTTGATTATAGCCTGCCCCCTGTCAAGGTTAAATCGGTCCTTTGTTGCTTACTGTCTTTTCTTCCCCTAGAATCTCCTGCGCGGAGGCGAGGTGGAATGCTCGATATCCATAGATTACGTGAAGATCCAATTGGCATAGAAAAGCGGCTTCAAAGCCGGGATTCGTCGATCGACCTTACGGAGATCTTGAAGCTTGATGAGAGACGTCTTTCCCTGATACAGCAAGTGGAGGAACGCAAGGCGGAACGAAACCGGGGTTCGCAAGAGGTGGGCCGCCTTAAGATGGATGGGAGGGACACCACCAAGTTGATCGCCTCGCTTTCTTCGCTCGCCGAGGAGATTGCACACCTGGATGATGAGCTGAAGCAGGTCTCGACTAGGATCGATCACCTCCTCGCACTTCTCCCTAACGTGCCTCACCCTTCGGTCCCTGTAGGGACGAAGGAGGAGAAGGTCGTCCTGCGTAGTTACAAGGAAAGCCCGCTGTTTGACTTTCCGATCAAACATCATCTGGAAATCGGGGAAGAGAAGGGGATCCTAGACTTTGGCCGCGCTGCGACGATCGCCGGGGCGCGCTTCCCAATGTATATGGGAATGGGAGCGTGCTTGGAGATGGCGCTCATCCAGTTCATGTTCTCCTACCACGTCAAGAACGGCTATATTCCGGTAATCCCGCCATTCCTTGCCAACTCAGAGAGTTTCTTCGTCGCCTCACAACTGCCGAAGTTTGCGGATGATGTCTACTACTGTGAGAAGGATGACCTTTACCTGAACCCGACCGCGGAGAGCCTCCTTGTCAATTTGCACCGTGGTGAGATCCTCTCTTTAGAGGATCTCCCGCTTAACTACGTGGCCTACACTCCCTGTTTCCGGCGCGAGGCCGGGACCTACGGCGAAGATGAGCGTGGTCTGATTCGGGTGCACCAGTTCAACAAGGTGGAGGTGTTTAAGTTCACTGCGCAAGAGGCGTCTTACTCTGAGCTTGACCAGATT
>DQCH01000118.1:7945-11870 GCA_003545155.1 Candidatus Acetothermia bacterium | reverse complement strand
TACTACGAGGTCTCCTCGTGCAGCAACTGTGAGGACTTCCAGGCGCGGCGCGGAAACACGCGCTACCGCCCTGCTGATTTGGGGAAGCCGCTCTACGTGCACACCCTTAATGGATCTGGTCTTGCCACCTCGCGCCTGCTGGCTGCTATCCTGGAGAACAATCAGATGGAAGATGGACGGGTTCGCATTCCAGAGGTTCTCAAGGAGATGGTAGGGGCGGAGTTCATATGAGCGAGGTGATGGTCGAGACTCGTGAGCTGACCAAGGTCTTCAGGACGCGAAAAGGGGAGGTGCGAGCGGTTGATAGCCTCTCCTTTATCTGCCGATCTGGGGAGATCTTTGGCCTGCTGGGCCCAAACGGTGCCGGGAAGACGACTACCCTGCGCATGCTCGCGACTATCCTTACCCCCACTTCGGGAAGCGCTACGGTTGCTTCATTCGATACCAGGCTTTCACCCGGACAGGTGCGGGAGCGGATCGGGTTTCTCGCTACCGAGACCGGCCTGTATGATCGTTTCACTGCTCGCGAGACACTCCGCTTCTTCGGTCGGATCAATAAGCTACCTGCACAAGAGATCGAGCGACGCGGTTCAGCGATCTTCGCCATGCTCGATCTGACGCCACTTGCTGACCGGCGAGTGGGGACGTTCTCCACCGGCGAGAAGCAGAAACTCTCTCTTGCTCGTAGTATTATTCACGATCCGCCGGTTCTCATCTTCGATGAACCGACATTCGGGTTGGATGTGATGGCCGCACGGGCTGTACTCGAGTCGATACGTTTGTTCCGCGATCAGGGGCGCACGATTCTTCTCTCCACACACATCATGCGGGTGGCGGAGAAATTGTGCGATGAGATCGGGATCCTCTACCGCGGCCGGTTGCATGCCCTGGGTAACCTCTCAGAGTTAAAAGAACGTTTCTTAAAGGAAGACTTGGAGGAGGTCTTCTTTGCCGCTGTGGGGAGCGAGCGATCCGGCTAGGGGTTCCCTTTCGTAAGAGAACGTGGTATTCTAGTTTTGGTAATATGGATCTTCAAGGAGGCGAAAATGGTCAGGAAAGTTATTCTATCTGTGGCTGCGTCTGTGCTCGTCCTTCTCCTAATCGCTTTGGTAGTAGGGTCAAGCGGTGAAGGACTCTTAGGATCAGGAAACGGCGAGCCGATCTACATCTACGGCGATGAGGCCTTCACCAGCGAAAATGGGGTGAACGGTGGGAGTGGAACAGTCGATGATCCCTATATCATTGAGGGGTTGAGACTGGTCAGCCGCTGGTCGGACTATGGAATCTACATCGACCATACCACGCGCTACTTTATCATCCGTGACTGTGCTGTCGAACGAGCGTGTGCTGCCGCGATTTACCTAAACACAGTGTCAAACGGTCGCATCGAGGACTGCCAACTGACCCGTAACGCGAAGGGGGTCTATCTTCTAAACTCGCGCGATAACACCTTTACCTCAAACCTGATCGCGGAGAATAATTATGGAATTGTGATGATGGCTAACTCTCGCAACAATGAAATAGGCAAGAACAGTTTTCTCGAGAACGGATTGGACCTGCTCGATAGGGGACGCGGAAACATGTACAAGGAGGATGTAAGCGTGAAGGAAGTTGCCCCAACTGTCGAGCCAGTGGAGAAGGAACAGACTCCCGCCGCGCCTGTCTCAGAAGCGCCTTCAGCTGAACCTATGGAGCCGCTTGAGGGCGAGGCTCCGGCCGTGCCTTTGCCCCCGGTGCAGACGCCATCTCAAGCTACGACTGACTGATCTTTAAGATGTGGGAGAACATCCGCCTCCTTTTTTTAAAAGAAATCACCGGTGCAATTCGCGACCGCCGGACCTTAATCCTTACCGTGTTCTTTCCGCTTATCTTCTACCCTCTTATCCTTATGGTGATGGGGCGCTTTACCGCTGCCGAGCAGACGCGCCTCGAGGAGATGATCCCCACGGTGATCGTCGTTGACAAAGCGGCTGACGAGACCTTCCTCCGCCACCTGCGCTCGACACAGACCCTCTATCCCCTATTCTACAACGATGTGGATCAGGGGCTCTTAGACCTTAAATCAGGGATCGGCCAGGTGGTGATGTCAGTTGACAAGGAGTCTGGCGGGCCAGGGATTGGCCTTAATGTAGCGCTTTACTACGACCAGACCGACCAGGGTGCAACGATCGCGGCCACGCGTGTGCGCGATTTTCTTGAAGGTTATTTAAAGGAGGTCATGCGTGACAAGCTCGACGCTTTGGGTTTTGATTACGATGAGCTCTCTCCGCCGCTGAGTGTGCGCGTGGAGGATGTAAGCTCTGGCGAGTCGGTGGGGAGGATGATTCTAAGCAGGCTCCTTCCATATTTTATGGTGTTGGCGATACTTACTGGGGCGATGGGACTCGGCGCCGAGATCACCGCCGGGGAGAAGGAGCGCGGCACGATTGCCACCCTCCTTGTCAGCCAGCTCTCTCGCACGCAGATCGTCCTTGGCAAGTTTCTCACCATTCTCACTGTCTCGCTTGTCTCCTCGCTCTTATCGGCAGTCGGCCTTCTGATCGGAGTCCGATTTTTCGGTGGGGGACTAGCGCCTGTGGGAACAGTGGTGACCTTCTCCCTCGGTCTTACTGACCTTGGTTTCATGCTTGTTGTTCTTGTCCCACTTGCCGTTATCCTGGCTTCACTGGTGGTGATCGTGGGAAGCTTTGCTCGCAGCCAAAAGGAGGCGAGTACGTACCTGATGCCGATCTACATGGTGATCATCCTTGTTGGTTTGATCTCGATGACCGGCGGAGTGAGCTTTGTTGGCGCCCGCTTCCTCATCCCCGTGGCGAACGCCATCTACGCGCTACAGGAGATCATTGAGGGGAACCTGCAGTTCTTTCATTTGCTCTACACCCTCGTGGCAAACATCCTCTGTGGTGGTCTGCTAATTGCTGCTTCGATTGGACTGTTCAAGCGTGAGGCCGTCCTGTTTCGAAGTTAGGTGTGGCATACACGTCTATATCTTTTGCCCGCGGGTGTAGCGTTTGAGGGCCTCCTGTGTGCGGCGTTTTTCGTCCTCCTCGCGTAGCTTGTGTCGTTTGTCGTAGGTTTTGCGCCCCTTGGCAAGGCCGAGCTCGATCTTGGCATGGCCGCGCTTGAAATAGAGGCGTAGAGGGATGAGGGTGTAACCGCGCTCTTTTATTTTCGTGGTCAGGCGTACGATCTCATGATGGTGCAGAAGGAGGAGGCGGTCGCGGTCCGGGTCAACATTGTGGATCGATCCCTCTTTATAGGGAGCGATGTGAACGCCCCGCAGGATCGCCTCTCCGTTCCTGATTACGGCATAGCCGTCGGCAAGCGAGCAATTCCCACTCCGAAGACTCTTCACTTCGGTTCCAACAAGGACGAGCCCTGCCTCGTAGGACTCCCCGATATCGTACTCGTGCCGCGCTTTGCGATTTGTCGCCACAACCTTAACTGCCATGCAAGGAAGGCTATCGCAAGCGTTGGTATTGCGCAAGCACTGAGGCGTGATTAGGATGGAGCTTATGAAGGTGCACGTTGGAACGCGCAACTCGCTCAAGGTAAAAGCCGTGCGTGCGGGGTTTTCCGATGTGTTTAGTGGAGAACCGCTTCACGTTTTGCCGGTGAATGTCGACGCAGAGGTACCCTCCCAGCCGTTTGACGAGGAGATTGTCCGGGGTGCGATTAGCCGCGCGCGCGGGGCCCTTAAAGATGCGGATTTCGGTGTGGGGATCGAAGCAGGTTTGGTGCGCTTTCCCGGTTTAAAGGAGTACCTGAGCGTTCAGTTCTGTGTGATTATCGATCGTGCAGGGAGGATGACCTTCGGACACGGACCAGGGTTCGAACTGCCCCAGGAGATCAGGGATAGACTGATTCGTGGTTCGACACTTAACCGTGAGATGAGCAGGATATCGGGGATACCCGAGATCAAGGA
>DQCH01000118.1:6531-7912 GCA_003545155.1 Candidatus Acetothermia bacterium | reverse complement strand
ATCACCCGCGAGGCGGTCCTGATGGCGCTCATTCCGCGCATTGACAGCAATCAGCGTTCAGCTTTCAGCAATCAGCCTTCGTAGCGTCGCAGCTTGCCTGCCTGTCACGTTCACGAGGCAGACAGGTCTGCGACGTTGCCCTTTCAGCCCTTAGCGATCAGCCTTCGTAGCGTCGCACTTCATGTGCGACGTTCTTCCCTTGGTTTACTAAGTTGACTTTGTTTACCACGCGTGGCATAATGGTAAAGGAGGTGGAGAGACATGCCTACAGACTCTGTTGCGGCGAAGGTGCCACCTGAGCTGAAGAAGGAACTGAAAAACATCGCACGTCTGGAAAGGCGAAGCGTAAGTGCTGTTGTTACAATGGCACTTGAGAACTACATTAAACAGTACAACGCTCTTCATCCTCAGTTCAAAGCGGATATTCTCGAAGCTTTAGAGGGGATCAAGAAGGGTCACGTTGAGCCCTACGCTTACGGATGAATAGGTCCTAGACCGTGGCTTTTACGCCAGTTGTGCACCCTAAGTTCAACCGGATCAAAAAGAAACTACCTGTTTCCTTGCGCCTTGAGATAGACAGAGAGGTGGGACAAATATGCCGAGATCCTGCTATTGGAGAAGCAAAGGTGGGAGACCTACGAGGGGTGCGTGTTCACAAGTTTTCACACCTTGGTCAGTTGTATTTGGTGGCGTACACCGTAGATGAGGCGAACAATGACATTTATCTGCTCGCCATTGGTGGCCACGAGAATTTCTACAGAGATCTAAAGAACTATCTTAAGGTATAGCCCTCAGCAATCAGCTCTCAGCGATCAGTTTGTGTAGCGTCGCAACCTGTGTGCGACGTTTATTGGGTTCGTTGGGTTTATTATCGGTCTTTCTTGAAAATGAGGAAGCCAGGAGGCCATGAGAAAAGAGATACGTCAGAGACAAGCTCCGATTAACGTCGGGCACCTGTCTGCCGTGTGGACGCGACAGGCAGGCAAAACCCGACGTTACGAGGTTGCTGCCCACTACCCACAGCATGAGGAGATGAAAGCATGAATCGCGAGCTTAGGGCGGCCTACGACGCCTGCTCGAGGATCACCCGGCGGGAAGCGAAGAACTTCTACTTTGCTTTTATCACCCTCCCGAGGAGGAAACGCCGTGCGATCTACGCGATCTACGCGTTCTGCCGCGAGGCCGATGATATCGCCGACGGTGACACCCCCTTAGTCGAGAAGATCAACGCGCTCACCCGCCTTCGCGAACGATTGGCCGCGGTGACAGCGGGCGAGCCGCAGACCCTGGTCGATTACGCCCTTTTCGATACCACCGTCCGTTTCTCGGTCGACCCGAAAAACCTCTCTTTGGTGATCGACGGGGTGGAGATGGATCTCAC
>DQCH01000118.1:0-6515 GCA_003545155.1 Candidatus Acetothermia bacterium | reverse complement strand
GCGGTCGGTCTCTCCGTTCTTCCAATCCTCGCACACCGCCGTGGACGGGGGCTCCCTGAGGAAGCTCACAAGTTTGGAGAGGCGCTCGGGTTGGGGATGCAACTGGCGAATATCGTGCGCGATGTGGCGGAGGATATAGAGCGCGACAGGATCTACATCCCACTAGAGGACCTCAAACGTTTCAACCTCGCCGAAGAAGACCTAAAAGAAGGGAGGATGAACGAGCACATGCGCGCATTGCTCGCGTTTGAGATCGAACGGGCCAGAGACTACCTGGGCGAAGGAAGGAAATTACTCACCTATCTACCCCGCCACGCACGTGGCTGCCCTTCTCTCCTTGCTGAGATCTATTCACGTGTCCTGGATCTTATCGAGGAACGAGATTATGATGTTCTGAGCTCGCGCGTTTCGCTTCCAACAAGAGAGAAACTCATCCTCACCCTACGCACCTGGGTTCGGGCGGGCCTGCGATGAAACCAGTTATCGTCGTTGGGGGCGGGCCGGCCGGGATCGCCACCGCCTGTACCCTCGCAGAATGGGAGAGAAAGACCCTCCTCCTCGAACGGTCACCGCGGCTCGGCGGCCGCGCTGCCTCGTTCTTTCATCACCGCATGAGGCAAGAAGTTGACTATGGGCACCACATCCTCATGCGCTGCTGTACGGAGACGATCGACCTGGTGCATCAGCTTGGGATGGAGAGGTCTGTTTCCTTTCAAGAGCGTCTGGCAATCCCGATCGCTTGTGGATCGAAGCGCTCCCTCCTTTCCTCAGCACCTCTCCCCGGCCCGCTTCACTTTGTACCAAGCCTGATGAGATACCGCCCGCTCTCCTACAGGGAGCGAATCGCCGTGCTGCGTACCGGTCTTTTACTCCTTGTACACGACCTGCAGAAGGACCGAACGTTCGCCGATTGGCTCCGCTGCCACGGACAGGGAAAAAACGCCATCGCACGTTTGTGGGATCCGATCTGTATTGCCACGCTGAACGAGCGTGTGGAGTCGGTGAGTGCCCGTGCCGCTGGGATGATCTTCAAGAAGGGGTTTTTAAAGCCGCATGGAGCTGACATGGGACTGTTCACGGTTCCTCTCTCGCACCTCTTTTCTCGTGCGATTTCATTCCTCGCTGAGTGGGGAGGAGAAGTCCTATTAAATGCACAAGTCGCGAAGATTCTTATCGAGAGAGGGGTGGCACGCGGGGTGAAGCTCGTAAGTGGGGAGAGGATCGAGTCTGACTGCGTCATTGCTGCAGTCCCACCATACGATCTTCTTCCCCTCCTCCCACGAGCGGTAGTCGAGAAGGGGTATTTCGCCAGGGCAAAAGAGATTCGCTTCTCGCCGATCGTCAATCTTCACCTGTGGTTTGACCGTCCCGTGATGGAGGAGCCGTTTTTGGTTGTGATCGATTCTCCGCTGCAGGCGATCTTTGAGGTAAGCCGTATTCAGGGCAAAGAGGGACCCACTCATGTCGTCCTTTCACAAAGCGCGGCGCGAGATTTGATAAACCGTCCGAATGAAGAGATTCGGAATCAACTCCTCGCCGCGCTTGAAGAACTCTTTCCAGCCGTCCGCACCGCGAAGTTCCTCGATGCCTTGGTGATCAGGCATCCTCGCGCAACGTTCCTTCCCACTCCAGGAAGCGAAGCGCTACGGCCCGAAGCTAAGACGCCGATCAACGGACTATTCCTTGCCGGGGATTACACCGCGACCGGCTGGCCATCCACGATCGAAGGGGCAGTGCGCTCTGGGAGGAACGCCGCTGCGGAGCTTGCAACTCGCTGAACTTGACCTTCGGATCGTGACAAACTCCGTAGGTTGTTGCGAGGCATTGAGAAGCAAAAGCCTCAAAAACCTAACGTCGCACACAAGGTGCGACGCTACGCCGTTTCGTTGCGCCGGGGTTTATCCCCGACGTTTAATTCCCACGATCCCTCCCCAATGTAGGATGCGATTGCACCGGAAGAGTAAATGGGTATAATCGCGGCGCATCTGCGAGGTGATTTAATTGTCCAAAACAATGACGGAGAAAATCCTTTCACGACACGTGCAAGAGGGAGCTTTGGAGAAAGGCGCGGAGGTGGGAATCCGCATCGACCACTGCTTGACTCAAGACTCTACAGGAACGATGGCCTGGCTTGAGTTCGAATCGCTCGGGCTGGAGCGGATCAAGGCGGAGTTGGTTGTCTCTTACTGCGATCATACGTCCCTTGGGTTCAAGGGGGAGTCGACCGACGATCATATCTTCCTTCAGACGATCGCTTCTCACTACGGGGCAAAGTTCTCCAAGAATGGGAACGGGGTCTGCCACCAGCTTCACTACGAACGCTTTGCAATACCTGGTAAAACCCTCCTTGGCTCGGATTCTCACACCCCGACGGCCGGTGGATTAGGGATGCTCGGGATCGGCGCCGGAGGAATGGACGTGGCCGTGGCAGCAGGCGGGGGGCTGTTTCATCTTACCGTTCCCAAGGTGCTGCAGATTGTTCTCACCGGGAAACTTTCCCCGGGGGTGGCGGCGAAGGACGTTGCTTTGGAGATCCTGCGGCGAATCTCGGTGAAGGGCGGTGTTGGCTACTTTATCGAGTTTGCTGGTCCTGGGGTTAAGAGCCTCTCTGTTCCCGAGCGGGCGACGATCACCAACATGTGTACCGAAACAGGGGCGACGTCATCCATTTTTCCTTCGGACAAGGTGACCGAGGCGTTCGCGGCGATGCAGGGGCGAGGAGGCGACTGGGTGGAATTAGCGCCCGACAAGGGAGCCAACTACGACAAAACCCTCAAGATCGACCTTTCCAAGTTGAAGCCATTGGTAGCCATGCCCGGTATGCCAGATAATGTCCACGACATCGACGAAGTCGTGGGCACGAAGATCGACCAGGTGTACATCGGCTCCTGCACCAATGGAAGCTACTACGATATGAAGGTGGCCGCGGAGATGCTCAAGGGAAAGCACGTCTGCACCGAAATCGACGTCATTGTCTCGCCGGGGTCGCGACAGGCCTGGGAGATGCTGATGGAGGACGGAAGCTTCCTAGCCCTCACCAAGGCCGGAGTCCGGATGATCGAGCCTGGTTGCAATGCGTGTATCGGGATCGGTTTTGTCCCCGGACACGGACACTTGTCGCTGCGCACGGTGAACCGGAACTGGAAGGGTCGTGGCGGGAGCAAGTTCGGCAAGATCGCCCTGTGCAGTCCGCAAGTCGCGGCAGCCTCCGCCCTTGTTGGAAAGATCGCCAATCCCTGTGAGCTGCCCAAGGTCAAGGTCAAGGTGGATCACCTCACCGTCGATGACTACCTGATCCTCGAACCGGCTGGCGAGGGCATGGAGATCCGCCGCGGACCGAACATCGTCCAACTTGAGCCACAGAAGCCACTTCCTTCAGTTCTCGAAGGGGAGGTTTTAATCAAGCTCGGGGATGGGATATCGACCGATGCCATTCTCCCGGCCGGGCCACTCACCCAGCACCTGCGCTCGAACCTCCCTGAGATCGCCAAATTTACCTTCTACTACGAGGACAAGGAGTTCGCGGCCCGTGCGCAAGAGAAGAACGGTGGGTTCATTGTTGGTGGGGATAACTATGGTCAGGGCTCCTCGCGCGAGCACGCTGCCCTTGCCCCGTGGCAGCTCGGGATCAAAGCGGTATTTGCCAAGAGCTACGCCCGCATTCACCGCGCTAACCTGATCAATGTGGGGATCATCCCCTTCCTATGTGATACCGACCGCTTGGAGGTAGGGGACCAGTTGCACCTTGATGTTTCCAAGCTAAGTGGTGATTTGGTATTGATTAACAAGACAAAGGACGACAAGCTCAAGGTGCATCACGACCTCTCCCAACGCGAAGTGGAGATGGTGAAAGCAGGAGGCCTTCTCGCCTACACTGCCGAGCAGAAGTGACAAACAGGAAACATTAAAGATTGGGACATCAAGGCGCAACGCTGTTTTAATGTGGTGCGCTTTTTGCTTCGTCCTTGACCCTTGACATTGAGCGATTGGTGGGCTAGTATTTATTCACATAATGGGATTATATTCTCATAATACGAGAATAGCACCCAGATGTGAGCAACATGAAAACGCTGGAAAAGTGCGTAAAAATCTTGACCCTATTTGGTGAACTAAACCCTTCTCTGAGTGTTGCCGACATCGCATCGCGGCTCAGTCTTCCTAAAAGCACAGCCTACCGATACATCTCCGCCTTGAAGGTGCACGGCTTAATCGAAGAAGACACAAAAGAGGGGGACTACCGTCTCGGTGCAAAGATCTTGGAGCTCGCGCGAGGTATCTCAGGAAGGCCTCTTCAACAGATCGCCCTCCCCTTGATGGAGCGACTGTCAGACAAAACAGGGGAGACTGTCATCCTCTCCAGCCTGCGCAAGCAGGAGGGTATCTGTCTTGAGAAAGTGGAGGGACATCATGCTCTACGGGTTTCCCACGAGCGTGGTGCAACCTTTCCACTGCACGCTGGGGCCTCCGGAAAGGTCCTCTTGGCCTATCTTGATCCAAAGGAACAGGACGAAATCATCAAACGAGTGGGGCTTACTAAGTTTTCTAAGACAACAATCACCAATCCCCATCTGTTGAAGGATGAACTTGAAAGTATTAAGGAGCAGGGTTTTGCCAAGAGTGATGGGGAGGTCATTCAGGGTACCTATGGAATTGGCGCTCCTATTTTCTCTCCGTCGAGAAATGCCATCGCCGCCCTGAGCATATCTGCACCGAGCTACAGGCTTAAGGGAAAGAAGAGGAAAAGAACGATTCAATTGGTGGTGGCGGCAGCCAAGGAGATCACGGATTCGCTTGAAGCACGCGGTGTGCAATAGAACACAAAACAAGAAAGAGGAGGATCAAGCAAGCTATGAACAGTGAGAGTTCCAAATCACCCAGGAATGGCAGCCCAATAACGATAACCGAGGAAGGGCTAAACGTCCCTGATCGTCCGATTATCCCCTTCATTCGAGGGGACGGGATCGGTGTGGACATCACCCCAGTCATGCTGAAAGTTGTCGGTGCCGCGGTCGATAAAGCCTACGCTGGAAAGCGAAAGATCGAGTGGTTAAAGGTATGGGCCGGTGATGAGGCCATCGCCAAGAACCACCCCAACCTATCCGAAGAGGAGATCAAGGCGATCCCCCCTGACGAGAGGCAGAAGCTTTACCTCCCTGAGGAGACAATCCAGGCGATCCGCAAGTACCTTGTCGCGATCAAAGGGCCACTCACGACGCCCGTGGGAGGCGGGATCCGCAGTCTGAATGTGACGTTGCGCAAAGTTCTCGACCTGTACGCATGTGTACGGCCCGTCCACCATATAGGAACGCCAGCGCCGGTTAAGCGCCCGCAAGACCTGGATATCGTCTTCTTCCGTGAGAACACCGAGGACGTCTACACCGGGATCGAGTGGCGGGCTGGAACCCCTGAAGCGGATAAGGTGATCAATTGGCTTGAGCAGGAGATGGGCGTTACGACCTTCCGCTTCACCAAGATGTGCGGCGTCGGCGTGAAGCCGATCAGCGAAGAGGGGTCAAAGCGCCTCATCCGTGCGGCGATCGACTATGCCATCAAAAACAACAGAAAATCGGTGACCCTTACGCACAAGGGAAACATCATGAAGTTCACCGAAGGGGCATTCCGCGACTGGGGGTACGAGGTTGGCAAAGAGTATCCGCAGGTGATCACCGAAGAGGATCTAAATGAGACCTACTCTTCTAATGCGCCGGCGGACAAGATCGTCCTCAAGGATAGGATCGCTGACCAGTTTTTCCAGCAGATGCTCCTGCGACCAAGAGAGTACGATGTGGTGGCAACTATGAACCTAAACGGTGATTACATGTCGGATGCAGCCGCTGCTCAAGTAGGCGGCCTGGGAGTCGCCCCAGGTGCGAACATCAATTACAAGACGGGCTGTGCCGTCTTTGAGGCGACCCATGGGACGGCCCCTAAGCACGCCGGGAAAAACGAGGTCAACCCAGGGAGCATTATCCTCTCCGCGGTTGAGATGCTCAAATACATGGGGTGGAACGAGGCTGCGGAGCTGATCCTCGCCGGGATCAAACGTGCGATCACCTCCAAGCGAGTGACCTACGACTTGGAGCGCCAGATGGATGGGGCGACGCTCCTCTCCTGCTCCGCATTCGGAGAGGAAATCACTAACAACCTTTAAAAGAGGGTGAGGCACTGATGGCACAGAAAGGGATACGCGAATACGATGCGAAGCGTCTTCTTGCAAAGGCGGTTCCCCAGTACTCGGACGGCAAGCTTCGCTTCGATGACAGATTGGTTCTCGTTTCGCCAGAGACCGACCTTGCGGCCTTAGCGGAGGAAGAACCGTGGTTAAAACAAGAAAAGCTGGTTGTGAAACCTGATCAACTCTTCGGAAAGCGGGGAAAGAATAAGCTGCTTCTCGTTAACGCAGACTTCGATAAAGCTAAGGCTTGGATCGATGAACGGATGAACAAGCAGGTCACGATAGAGCAGACAACAGGTGAGGCAACCGGAACCCTGACCCACTTTTTGGTCGAGCCGTT
>DQCH01000108.1:8065-11734 GCA_003545155.1 Candidatus Acetothermia bacterium | reverse complement strand
AAACTGGTCTTGCCTCATCACCGGAACGTATCCGCTTCGTGCCTGCGGGATGCAATCCCGTTCTGGTACCCGGTCAACCAGGAGCATGGGATGGTGGGGTAGTCTTTTTGCCTAAGGTTGTGCAGATAGAGGGAGTAGTCTACATGTTCTACACAGGTACTTCCGGGGCAGTTCCAGAAATGGGTGCTCCAGCGATTGGGGTTGCCGCCTCCTCTGACGGGCTCGTCTTTTTCAAGTTTGACGGGAATCCTCTCTTGGAAGCAACTGGCACCGGCTTTGCGGCCTATTCAGTGAGCGAAGGGGTACCGTTTATCGATCGCGACACCTTTATTCTCCTCTACAACGCGCGTTCGAGCGAAGGCCATGGCCCCGGGAGGTTCATCGGACGGGCCACCGCTCCCGATCCCATGGGCCCGTGGACCCACGACCGTGAACCCGTGCTTATGGTTGGCCCGGAAGGGGCGTGGGACTGCGGTTTTGTATCTCCCAACTGTGTAGTAGTTACAGATGAGGGGTATGCGCTCTACTACTCGGGTGGGAAGAGCTTTACATCCGGAGAGCCACGGTGGCTGGGCATGGCGACCTCGCCGGATGGAATCAACTGGACAAAATATGACGAGCCGCAAACCATGGGACCTGCCTTTGTGGAGAGTGACCCGCTCCTACAGCTTGGTCCGGCCGGCAGTTGGGATTCTCTCGCTGCCTGGGAGGCGAGTGTTCTAAAAACCGAGACCGGCTATGAGATGTTCTACGAAGGAATTGGTCCTGTTGATACACCCATCGGTCATGCGGTCCAGATCGGCTATGCCACAAGCGTTGATGGTATCCACTGGTTGAAGTATGAGAACAACCCGGTCCTCGGCTTGGGCGTTGAACCCTTAGCGGAGAGTTTCGGCGTCGAAGTCCCCTCGGTTGTTGCGAACAAGTGCTATCACTACCTGTATTACGGATATGGTCTGCACATTGGTGTAATCGGGGTAGCGTTAGGAACGGTCAGTGAGGAAGTTAGGGGCGAGTGAGCGTAAAAGCTTGCTTTCTACATTGCGACAGTAATCTCAACGGCTACTGGCACTTCACACGAATAACCGGCGCGAGCGGTAGAAGTACTCTCCACCGGAGATGACCGCAAGGGCGATCGCAAGATAGAGGAAAACGCCCTTTGCTATCTCTCCGCTTGCCCCCCAGTTAAGGGTGCGGGTGGCGAGGATGACAAGGACAAGGCCAATGTGAGAGATGGTCTTCAGCTTTCCCATAAGACTTGCAGGGATCACTTTACCCTCGGCGATAGCGAGGATGCGAAGGCCTGTGACCAAAAACTCGCGCGCGATGATCACCATCACCGCTGCGGCGGTGAGTTCGCCCAACTGCACAAACGCAATCAGTGCTCCCGCGACGAGAAGCTTATCTGCGATGGGGTCGGCAAACTTGCCAAAGAGGGTGGTCTGTTTGAGGCTACGCGCCAGGTAACCATCGACGGCGTCGGAGATGGCTGCGAGCACGAACAGGACGATGGCAAGGATCGTCCCGATTGATGTCTCCGATAGAATCAGGAACATAAACAACGGCACGCTCGCAATGCGGGCAAACGTGATCTGATTGGGAATTGTCGAAAACATCTTCATAAAGAGCCTCCGCTTTGTACCCTAAAGCTTGCTTCTGGGAGGAAAGCGGAGATTCGCCGCAGGCGAACCTGCTTATTGTTTGTACGAGCTACATGAACTCTGTCAGGAACAAACCTCGTAACGTCGGTGAGGTGCTCCGGCCAACGTCGGAGATAAACTCCGACGCTACATCCGTTTTTGTAGCGTCGCACCTTGTGTGCGACGTTATTTCCGATGCGACAACGCGGTACATCAAGTTGCAGCATGAGGACCAACTCCGCTTAGACCTCTAAGTTTTTGCTTTATTAATGCCCCTTTAGCTTGCTGCGGGGTTCTTTACTTCTTTTTTTTGGACCCTACCGGCCTGCGCACTCCTTGTCAAGAAGAAAGCTCAGTGAGAAGCGGCAACGATCTGAGCGAATGAGTCTGGAGAGAGGGATGCCCCACCAACAAGGGCGCCGTCGATATCAGGTTGATGGAGAAGGGAAGCGGTGTTCTCTGGCTTGACGCTCCCTCCGTAAAGTATCCGCATTGTCTCAGCAACGTTTTGGTCGTAAGCGGCAGCGATCCACTCGCGGATCATATGGGTCGTCCCCTGCGCTCCCATAGGGGTGGCAGTCTCTCCGGTTCCGATCGCCCAGATCGGCTCGTAGGCGATTACAACCAAAGAAGCCTCCGTTGCCTTGATCTGGGCGAGGTCAGCTTTAAGCTGGGAGGTGATCCGCTCCTCTACCTGGCCCTGCCTGTGTTCCTCAAGAGTCTCCCCCACGCAGAGAATGGGATGAAGTCCCGCGGCGAGGGCAGCGTGAAGCTTACGATTGATCAGGCTGTCGTTCTCCTCGAACAGCGCGCGCCGTTCCGAATGCCCAACGAGCACGTAGCTACAGCCGCAGGCTTTGAGCATCTCAGAGGAGATCTCCCCGGTGAATGCTCCGCCCGTCTCAAAATGGAGATCCTGGCCGCCCAGGGCGATCGTCGTTTCGGAAAGGAGTTTCCCGGCGCGTTCCAAACCAGTAAACGGCGGGAGGAGAAGGACCTCTATCCGACTATCGTTGTGAAGAAGTTTCATAAAAGACTTTATGTAACTTTCGGTTTCAGCAGGGGTCTTATTCATCTTCCAATTCCCTGCGATCAATGTGCGTCGATCCATCATTCCCCCTTGTACGGGAACATTATATCGGCCACCTTAAGCTCAGTAAACGATTGACTTTTATGCGATGCCCCCCTATGATCAGCATGAGAAAGAGAAACAAAGGAGGAGAGACACGATGGCAATAACCATTGGAGCAATTGTCGCCTTGGTCGTTCTATTCCTGATGAACGCGATCCGTATCGTGCGGGAGTATGAGCGAGGGGTAATCTTCCGACTGGGACGGCTCGTCGGAGCAAAGGGTCCGGGGATCTTTTTAATCATCCCCATCGTTGACAAGATGGTGAAGATTACCCTGCGTTTGGTGACGCTCGACGTGCCACCGCAGGAGGTCATCACCAAGGACAACGTGACGACAAACGTCAACGCCGTCCTCTTCTTCCGCGTCGTCGATCCATGTGCCTCGGTGGTCGAGGTGCAAAACTACATAGAGGCGACACGCCAGATCGCGATGACTACACTTAGAAGCGTCCTTGGTGGGGTGGAGCTCGATCAGGTTTTAAGTGAGCGGGAGAGGATCAATATGCAGTTGCAGGAGATCATCGACGAGCAGACCGACCCCTGGGGGATTAAGGTCAAGACGGTGGAGATCAAGGATGTGAAGATCCCAGGCGAGATGCAACGAGCGATCGCCCGCCAGGCCGAGGCGGAGCGGGAGCGCCGCGCGAAGATCATCAACGCCGAGGGTGAACTGCAGGCGGCGACGAAACTCTCCGAGGCAGCAGCGATCATTGAGAAAAATCCGGCTGCCTTACAGCTTCGCTACTTGCAGAGCCTGGTCGACATCTCGGCAGAGAACGCCTCCACGATTGTCTTTCCAATCCCGATTGACCTATTTAAGTTCTTCCAGAAGAAGGAATCCTAAGCGAACAGCTTAATGAGGAACTACGACTTGGTGGTGGTCGGAGCCGGGCATGC
>DQCH01000108.1:6891-7976 GCA_003545155.1 Candidatus Acetothermia bacterium | reverse complement strand
CGCCTTTTAAACACGAGCAAGGGGAAGGCGATGCAGGTCCGCCGCGCTCAAGCCGATCGGGTCCGCTACAAACTCCTGTGGAAAAACCTCCTCGAGAAGGCCGATGGGCTCGACCTAATTGAGGGGATGGTCGAGGAGATCCTTACCTCTTGTGGTCATGTCATTGGTGTGCGACTGCGCGAGGGGTTGAAGCTAGCGGCAAAGGCGGTAGTCCTTGCTACGGGGACATTCCTTAATGGGAGGGTGCTCCTGGGGAGCTTTACCTACCCAGCCGGGCGCAGTGGAGAGCCGCCGTCGATCGCGCTCGCCGCGTCGCTGCGAAAGCTCGACCTCAAGATGGACCGGCTAAACACGGGAACAACCCCGCGGGTTAACCGTCACTCGATCGACACCTCGGGTCTGAAGCGCCAGGATACGAGCCAAACTCCGCTTGCCCTCTCGTTTTGGAGCAAGCCGGCCGTTCTCACAAACGACTACCCGGTCTACGTTACCCACACCAACGAGGAGACGCACCAGATCATCCGCGAGAACCTCTC
The DNA here is from genome assembly GCA_003545155.1 of Candidatus Acetothermia bacterium. GTDB lineage: Bacteria > Bipolaricaulota > Bipolaricaulia > UBA7950 > UBA9294 > UBA9294. Next base: position 7,440 of record DQCH01000108.1, on the reverse strand, counting down.
CTTGACTCCAAACTACAACGGTCTTCTCTTAGGGGAGGGGCCACGGCACTGTCCTTCGCTCGAATCAAAGATCGTTAAGTTTCCGGACCGCACAAGCCATAAAGTCTTCCTCGAGCCGGAAGGGCGGGAGACCGCCGAGGTATACCTGCAGGGGATCTACACCGCCTTTCCGCCCAAGATCCAAGAACGGATTGTCCACTCGATCGCTGGGCTGGAGCAGGCGCAGATCGAGCGCTACGGCTATGACATCGAATATGACTATGTCGACCCAACACAGCTTCGTCCTTCGCTCGAGGTGGATGGGATCGATGGGCTCTTCCTCGCTGGCCAGATAAACGGGACAACCGGCTACGAGGAGGCAGCGGGACAGGGAATCCTCGCTGGAATAAACGCGGCTCGCAGTATAAAGGGGGAGAAACCACTTGTCCTCTCACGGGGGCAGGCGTTCATCGGAGTGATGGTCGATGACCTCGTCACCAAAGGCATCACCGAGCCCTACCGCATGCTCCCCTCCCGCGCCGAGTACCGTATCACCCTGCGCGAGGGGAA
>DQCH01000108.1:1953-6819 GCA_003545155.1 Candidatus Acetothermia bacterium | reverse complement strand
ACTCCTGATAAAGCTCAAGGAACGTCGCATTGGCCCGAATCATCCACTGAACCGTCTCCTTGAAGCGCATGGAACCTCGCCACTTACAAAGAATGGGGCGAGTCTGTACGAGCTCCTCCGACGGCCGCAGGTCTTTCTGAACGATCTCCTTCCACTTGACGGTATCCCTGAGGATGTGAGAAGCGAGGCCGAGATCGAGGCGAAGTACGCAGGCTACCTTGCTCAACAGGAACGAGCGATCAAGCGGCTACGTCGCCTAGAGGAGCTTGCCATACCAAAGGACATTGATTACACGATGTTTTCCAGCCTCTCGGTCGAGGGGAGGGAGCTTCTGAGCCGGGTGCGGCCGCGTTCCTTCGGGCAAGCCACGCGCATCCCCGGGGTCTCCCAGGCCGACCTGTCGATGTTCGCGATCTACCTGCGGCGCTAACGCGCCGTTCGATTCACCGCATAGCGACCGGCGGTACATGTTCAACCATTACGAGCCGGGAGGCGGCCTCCTGAAAGATCTGGCCAGCAGTATATCCTCCCCATACCGGGGTGGTCTTCACCTCATCGAGGACGACAAGGGCCAGATAGCTCGGTTCATCCACAGGCAGGAAGCCTGCGAACAAGGAAGTGTACTTGCCGTCGACGTAGCCGCGCCCGGGAAGGGCCTTCTGAGAGGTTCCTGTCTTTCCAGCAACGGCGAACCCCTCGACCTCAGCAAGGGTTCCGGTTCCGCTTTCGACCACGCGGCGGAGAAGGCCTCGCATCGTCGTACAACTAGTCGCGGAAGCGACTTGACGAAGAACGACCGGCTCCTTTCTCTTCATTCCAGTCTCCCCTACTCCCTGCACGATGCGCGGTGTAAGCAGGAGTCCTCCGTTTGCCACCGCGCACATCCCCCGGGCAAGCTGGATTCCGGTCACCCCAACCGACTGACCGATCGATGTGGCCGCAAGGGCAAGCTTTGACCAGTCCTTAACGTCGCGCAGGATCCCTGCCTCCTCACCGGGAAGGGCGATCCCTGTCTTTTGCCCGAAGCCAGCGGCGACCAGAAACCGGTGGAACCGCTCCTCTCCCAGCCGCTGCGCAACCCGGATCATTCCGGTATTGATCGAATCTTCGATGATCTGGCCAAAGGTGACCGTGCCGAAGGAGTGGTGTTCCGCGTTGTGCATCGTGTGTCCTGCGACGCGGATACCGTCATTCCCGTTGAAGTGGTCCTCGACCGCAACCGCTCCACAGTCGAGCGCGGCAAGACCACTGAACGCCTTGAACGCCGATCCCGGCTCGAACAGGAAGCCAACCGCCAGGTTTCGCCGCTGCGCCGGGGTCGATTCAGTAAAGCGATTGAGGTCGTAGCGACGATCCTGGGCCATCGCCAATACATCCCCGTTGCGTGGGTCCAGGAGAACGATGAATCCGTCATTGGCTTTAAAGCGCGTTACTCCGTGATCGATCGCCTCCTCACAGATGAACTGCAAGCGCACATCGAGCGTCAGGTAAAGCTTCTCACCTGGCTCCCCGGCACTGATAATCTCGGTGTGGTATGTGCGGCCATCCGCTCCTTCTACCACGTGTAGCTGCGTAGGCTCTCCCGCAAGTAGCTCATCAAATGCGAGCTCTACCCCCTCCAGGCCATGGCCGTCGATTCCTACAAAGCCGATGACGTTTGAGGCGAGTGCCCCTTCTGGATAGCAACGTTTCCAGGTGTCGATGAAGATCAGCCCGTAGGCGCTCACCTCCCGGGCTCGCTGATTGATTGCCCGCGCTGTCTCGAGGTTCACCTTCCTCTCGATCCAGGTGAAGTAGCTCGGCCGGTAGACCCATTCCTCAAGGGCTGCTACGGGAAGAGCCAGTTCCTCGCTTAAGATAGCGATGAGCGTCTCCGGTTTGGTCATATTGAAGCTGTCGATGGCTATAGCGGTCGCCTTCACATCGAAAGCGAGTGGAATGCCGTTTCGGTCGTAGATCGTTGCTCGTCGTGGAGGAACCTCGATCGTTCGTTCCTGGATCGAAGATGCCATGGCGAGCCAGCGGTTATGCTCTACCACCTGTAACTGGACCAGGCGCCCGATAAGGAAAAGGGTGACAAACACCAGAAACAGGGTAACGAGAAACACTCGCCACCCTATCGTCCTTCTTACCCTAGGGTTCTGTTGGGGTGGGGACAACTTGGACATAGTGGATGACAGTCGGCTCGCTCTTGTAAAGTTCCTCACGGGCGAGGTGCGAGACCCGTTCCAGGGAGAATGCCTCCCCAATCTTAAACTCTAGCCAACGGTTCACCTCCTCGATCGTGGTGACCGTTGCCTGGGCACTCTCCCTCTGCGCGGTCAGATCGAGGATCATCGTCCCTTGCCATAGATAGATGAGGCACAGACCAGCAACGATAATCGCGGCCAGAAGCGTGATCAACGTTGACCTCGGCCAGGTAGACACCCGCGTGCGGGCGATGCGGCGTGACCGCCCAAGCGGATACCGAAATGTTCCTACTCGCTGGCGCCCGAGCATCTCTTTGTCACGATAAGGGAGAAAGGGAACAAGATTGGGGACATTTGTCGAGGAAAAAGGCGAACTAGATTACCTTACAAGAAACGAGCCGCCAGGAATAGCTCGGAGAGCGCAGCAATCACTTTGCAAAAAAGGTAAACCATGCTAGGATGGTTAGGAAGCCGAAGGGAAAGTTGTTTTGACGATAGGAAGTATCTGGATTCAACGAGGAACCCAAACGGCCATAGGGGGATATTCGCGAACAACTTCGTGTAACATGCCAAAACGAGGGCATCTGCAAACCTTAGGGGCGTGAATTTTTAAGTTAGACAAAATGGCGGGTGACTATATTAAAGCCTCAGGAGATTATCATGGAAAAGATAGGAAGTCAGCCTTTTGTTGTGCAGATATCATCGAAGGCCGAGTGGAAATCGGCGCTTCCATTCTACAGTATCGACAACTCAAAGTTGCAAAAGTCGCCAGTTGGAGATTGGTTTATTCAGACCATCGAGGTGGGGACCCGCAGTCTCGATGCTATCTTCCTGCATGGTGGTGTTGGCAAAATCAGAGCAGCTGCCAGTTGTCAATACGCCATCCTAACCTGGTGCCCCTGTTTCTACTTGCATTTTGGCACTTGTGGGGGAGTCGGCCAAGACATTTGCGTTAGGGACATCATCTTGGCTGAACGCACGGTTGTTTACGACGCAATCGAACGTATGGCGAGCCAGGAGGCACTCGAACGCTCTATGTCCACACAAGTGGAACTCGACTTTCTTCCAAAAGAACTGCCGTTACCCGTGAAGAGAGGAACGATTGCTAGTGCTGACCAAGATCTTGCAAAAGAAAACGTTGAGTTCGTTCGATGTCATTTTGATGCTCTTGGTGCGGATTGGGAATCTGCAGCAGTAGCAAAAGTATGTGAGCTTAACAAGATTCGATGCTTGATCCTGCGTGGTGTGACAGACTTGCCTTCCTCCACACAAGCATATTCAGACTATCAGTCGAATACGCCATTGGTCATGAGTCAGTTGTTGGCCACTCTTGCCGCTTGGGCGAAAATCCTATGTAGTGCCACCCTTGGTGTGGAAAGTGCAGGCGACTTCGACTAACAGCGTGTTTGCGACGCTTCGCTAAATACCTTCAGCACTTCGCAAACACGCAAGACGTTATCTACCATAGCCCTAAGGAAGGTGGATTGACACAATGAAAGTAGTCCTTGTGTTCATCGATGGCACCATCTGTGACAGACGCCTCCAGCTTCACCTCATGGGAACACCTGAGTTCTATGAGCGCGAAGCAATACTGAAAGATCACGCTGTTTGAAAGAGCATGAGGGAACTGGGACACTGTTCGAAAGCACTTGCTTGGTAAGGAGATGTCCTAACATGAGCTACCGCCGATAACATGCTCTTCGCGGTTAACGCCCCAATCCCCACTTTTTTGCCAGCTGGCAACGGAACAACTTGGAAGGCGAGCGACAGTGGGAACTTTGTAAAGCCCAGGAATGTTGGGCGAGAAATCTTGAATCCAATTGAGGGGTATTAGGAGAATAATTGTATGAATAAGTATTTGATCGTGAAACGGATAGAATTCGCCATTACCTACCTATGTAATGTGAGATGCAGTCACTGCTACTCCATCTGGGGTAAAGAAGAGTTCTCCACACATATTAATAAATCCCTAGCCCGGAAGATCGTCAGGAAAGTTGGCCGAAAATACAAGCCCAAATCGATCATGGCCTTTGGCGGTGAACCTCTACTGTTCCCTGAGATCGTCTATGCCATCCATAAAGAGGCTGTGGATGTAGGTATTCCTTTAAGGGAGGTAATCACAAACGGTTATTGGTCAAAGAATGGCGATAAGATTAAAGAGATAGCCCAGAATCTAGCGGAATCAGGGGTGATTAGCATTATCATCTCCGTCGACGCCTTCCATCAGGAACATGTCCCTCTTGGGATTGTAAGAAGGACCGCTGAAGCATGCTTGCAGGCGGGAATCGAAGATCTGGCCTGGAGCCCTTGCTGGGTAGTCTCTGAAGATGATGATAACCTGTATAACCGAAAGACCAGATCTATCCTGAAGGAACTCGAAGACCTGCCCGTAAGGAATTCAGGGGGCAATGTGATGGAACCGGAGGGCTTTGCCCTCATCAATATGAGGGAATTCCTGCCTCCAAGGAAGAAGATACCGGCAGGCAAGTGCAGCGATATACCATACACAGATCCGCTTGACTCCGTCGAAAGCATATGTGTTGAGCCCGATGGGAGGATCGCCGTCTGCAAGGATTTCCATATTGGTAATGCCTCCGAAGCGGACGTCATCGATATCATAGAAAATTACGATCCGTTCAAGATCCCGGAGATGAAGGCAATCATTGATGGTGGCATG